>JABHIW010000176.1 GCA_018670825.1 Candidatus Scalindua sp.
AGCTAAGAATCAAAATTAAGAATGAAGCTGGTAGTTTCAATTTTGACACTTTAACTCAGAACGATTTCAAAGAACAGAGGAAAAATCATGACTACGCAAAAACCTAACCGGACACTACTGAAAATATATGAAAATAAAAAGAATACTTTTCTTCCTCTTTTTTTTATCAGTTGGCAGCTGGATATTCACACACTCTACCAATTATTTATTAGCAAGCGAATCAGAGGAAGAATTTAAGGAACTGACCAATGCAAAAGGTAGCCATAATATCCCTGAACTAGTGTTTGTTGATGTAGCGGAGGAGTCAGGAATTCATTTCCGTCACGATTCCGGAAAACGTGGTGACTTCCTGTTCCCTGAATCTAACAGCGGTGGCGGCGGGTTTTGTGATCTTGACGGTGATGGAGACCCTGATGTCATTTTGTTATCAGGGACAGCTGTTCAAGCAGACGGATCTTCGGCCTCTTCAGTCCATCTTTATGAGAATAAAGGATCTGGTCGTTTTCTTAATATTACCACATATTCCGGACTGGTACAGAAAGGTGATATGCAGACTTTTGCCGTTGCCGATGCTGATCACGACGGAGATCTTGATCTTGCGGTGGCTGGATATAATATTCTGCGTCTTTATATTAATGATGGAAAAAACCGTTTCCACGATGCTACTTCCGAGCGGGGACTTTCGAATTTTAAAGGTTTTGCTAATGCACTTGCCTGGATTGATACTGAACGGACAGGCTGGCCGGATCTGGTTGTCGGACGATATGGGAAATGGTCTCCTGAAATTAATCGTAAGCTCGACTGCCGCCGTATCGACGGTAAACTTACATATTGTGGCCCAGTAGCTCTTAAACCTGACAGAATGGCCTTTTATCGTAATGATAAAGGGCATTTCACAGATCATACTAAAGAATCTGGAATGTGGGATTCACCTACTAAGGCACTTGGATTGCTTACATTTGACCATGATAATGACGGGTGGCCAGACCTCTTTGTCGCAAACGACACGCAACCTAATCTACTATTCCGTAACCAGCAGGACGGTACATTCAGTGAGGAAGGCTTGCTTCTTGGGCTAGTTACTTTGGTGGATTCACAACCTTATAGTGGTATGGGTGTAGATGTAGTAGATTTTAATGGAGACGGAAGGTTATGTTTAGCTGTAGGGAATTTTGAAGGAGAACCAGTTACCCTTCATTGCCAATCAGAGAACGGTGAGGGAGGATGGACCTCTGATTTTTACGAGGAACACACTTTTGACGTTAATATATTTGATTCTACCAGCCCACTTGTAACTTTCGGCCTTAAGTTTGCAGACCTTGACTTAGATGGTATTTGCGAAATGATAGTTGCAAACGGTCACATATTTGATCATGAAGATCTGACTGGTATGCCACAGTCACAGGTTCTCCAAGTCTTTGCTATATCCGACCAAACAGACAAAGGTGTTCCTGTGTTTCAGGACGTTACGCCAAAAAATGGTTTTGCCGGTATCACTGGAATTGGACGTGGGCTTGCAACAGCTGATATAGATCATGACGGCGACATTGACATACTTTATATAGATAAAGACGGTCCGACTAGATTACTGCGTAACGATTCGCCACTTAGAGGTGATCCAATTAGATTCAGACTTATAGGAGATAAAGGTGCCCCTGAAGGACTAGGTGCAAAGTTATCTTTCAGTGCAGGAGAGCATTCCTATAGTGCTGCTGTAGTTTCAGGAGGTTCCTATGCAGGTGAAAGTGAACGTATTCTAAGTTTCGGTCTTGAACATAACATACGCCCCAAGAATGTTGAAGTGCAATGGCCAAATGGAGCAAAGGAACATTTTAACATACCTGACAAGGGTATTTTGCTGACACTAAAGAAAGGCCATGGCAGTAGTGTAGAAAACCCGACAAGAGAAGGACAAACTGGTGGAATTGTCTTGGATAAGGACGCTGATAAACTTCAAGATATAGTCAGGAATTTATTTGTACATAAAATGATTCAACCGGAAAGAATTGATGAAATTATAGATCGTCTGCATAATGAACTTAAACTGAGACCTGGTCATAACCAACTTACACTATCACTTGCCAGATTATTAGCAATGACAGGAAAGCTGAAAGAAGCCTGCACTGTACTCAATCAGGCACTTGATAATCAGCCTAGCTTGATGGAGGTAAGACTCGAACTGTTAATGCTGCTCTGGATCAGCGGGGACAAAGAAAATGCCATCTCACAATTGTCTTATCTTTTGAGACAATTCAGCAATCAAAGTTTTCGTTTAAAAAGGTTTGCAGTTCCCTTATTAGATGCTTCTGTGCCTTTTCTTGCACTTCAGGTAATTGATACAGTACTCGCTGATGATCCTGACCATTCAAATGCTCATGCATTACGTATAGGAGCCCTTCTTAATCTTGGGAATTTTGATGAAGCAGAAACGTTTGGACTCAAATCACTTAAAAAATACCCTGATCATCCACAAATACTTGTTTCCATGGGTTTTGTAGCTCTACAACGTAATAGTAATACCCAGGCTGGTAATTACTTTCGCAGCGCATTAAAAATACGTAAGAAAGGGGAAGAGACTCCCGAAGCATTGGCAGGTTTAGCTACCGTTCTGGTAAAAGATGGTCGAGCAAAAGAAGCTGCCGCTCTGTTGCTTGAAGCTGTAGACCTCAAGCCGAATCCAATAATGTCATTCAGTGCAGCACAATTATTATTTAAACTAAAAGACATTTCTGGGGCTAAGATTGCCCTCGAACGTACTCTCCAAATCGAACCAAGAGATATACCCGCCTTGATTTCTCTGGGGTCACTGGAAATGAGTGAAGGAAACTATTTAGAGGCACTTCAGCATTTCCGTGAGATTCTTAAATATTCACCAAATGACCCTCTGGCATTGGACAATATACGTTTACTTGAATCAAAATTGAAATGATCTCTTATTATCCGCATCATTTAGATAACGGTTCCGGTAATATCCATTCTTTTTAAATTGATAATCACTTATTCTTGTTATAGGAATAGACATGGTCTATGAGCAGAACAGAAGTAGTAACAGTGCAAAGAGCAATATAAGCTCCCGCGATCTTTCACTCAAAGGATGGACT
This sequence comes from Candidatus Scalindua sp., assembly GCA_018670825.1. GTDB lineage: Bacteria > Planctomycetota > Brocadiia > Brocadiales > Scalinduaceae > Scalindua. The sequence goes on from JABHIW010000176.1 coordinate 3,102, forward strand.
TCAAGGCTTGCCATTATTGTTACAATTGCATTGACCATAGAATCAATTTCCGGGGTCTGGATTTACATCGCTCCGTTTTCCATATCATCTCAGATTCAAGTCATCCTGCACACACTTACAGGTATCCTTTTTTTTATTCCTGTACTAGTGTATCTAACCCGCCATATACTGGTCTGGTATAATCAGGGCTTTACAGTTACGATGGTACTTGGCTATACCGTGATGGTGATGGTCTTGCTTTGTATGATCAGCGGAATTCCTCTTACCTGGGAATCACTGGTTGGATCTAAGATTGAAAAGGTATGGGACATTATACATCTTGTTACAGGTATAATTGCTTTTGTTACCATCTTTGTGCATCTTTTTTTAGCATTTTATTATAATAGATATTTTGCAAAGAAAAACCTTCAGTACTCTACAGCTCTTCGCAAATTTGCTTACTCTTCTATTATATGGATTGCAGGAGTAATAGCCATCAGTTTGGGCATTGCGATATTATGGCCGGGCAACCTGGCTTATTTCCCAGTTCCTGAAGGGTATAGCTTACCATCTTATATTCAGGAATATGATGAGTACAAGGGTAGTCCATTCGCACCGACTTATGCGACAACTGACAACCGCAATATGATAAACCCGGAGATTCTTGGAAATTCACAAAGCTGCGGGACATCACGTTGTCATGATCAAATCCTTGCTGAGTGGCAGCCAAGCGCTCACAGGTTTGCAGCTATGAACCCCCCCTTTATGCAAGTGCAGAAGAACTTTGCAAAAGACCGCAACACAGAAGAGACCCGCTATTGTGCAGGTTGCCATGATCCAATTTCACTTTTCAGTGGTGCAAAGGATATCCAGAATCTTGAACTCAATGCTCCGGGAATACAGGAAGGAATTTCATGCGCTGTCTGCCACTCGATTTCCAGGGTAGATCAGCGTGGGAATGCAGACTATGTTGTCACCGCACCCAGAAAATATTTATGGGAAGTTTCCGATGGTATGAAAAAGTTTGTTTCCGACTTCCTGATACGAGCTTACCCCAGGCAACACCTTGAAGACTATGATCGCAACCTGCTCCGTACTCCGGAATTCTGTGGGGCCTGTCATAAACAGTTTATACCGGAAGCTCTTAACAGATTTGGACTGACTCCGGGACAAAACCAATATGACGAGTGGCGCAAAAGCCATTGGCACACTGAGGAGGCAGACACTGATTTAAGCTGCCGTGACTGCCATATGCGACTTGTTTATAACTCAAATGACCCCGGACGAGGCGAAAAAGGTGATATCCGTAGAACTCATGATGATGAAGCACACAGACATCATGGAACTATTGCTACCAATCTCTTTATGCCTGAAATTCTAAAACTCCCAAACTGGGAATCACAGACTCGCCTTACAAAAGAATGGATTCAAGGCAAGACGGTAATACCAGAAATCGATCACCTCTGGCCCAGAGGGCCTGTAGCGGTGTTAGAGATAATTTCTCCGGAAAGAGCAGATAAAGGTGAAGATGTATCAGTGACGGTAGTAGTAAAAAACCGTAAAGCGGGACACAATTTTATAACCGGCCCTCTTGACTTTATACGGGCCTGGATACATTTGCAGGTATTGGATGAACAAGAAAACCTTCTTTATGAATGGGGGTTAATTGATCCGATAACAAGAAGCATTTTTGACGTGCCAGGGCAAGTCCATCAGATTGGCAATTCCCGCAAACAGGGAACCCTTGTTCTGGAAGGATTACCGCTTAACGGTAAAGGCAAACCCATTAAAAAACATGAATTATGGGAAGCGGCTGGTGGAAAAGGTCAACGCACGATATTCCCGGGTTATTCAGACAAACAGATCTATAAATTCAAGGTACCTCCTAATGTAGAAGGTAATATTGTTTTAAAAGCTGATCTGAATTTTCGTCGTTACCGGCAGGAGTTTCTGGACTTGGTAGTGCCAGCCTTAGAAAAAGAGACTGGTGTTTACCAACCTACGGTGACAAAAGATTCACAGGAAAAGAGAATATTCATAAGTAACAAAGGATCTATGGATCATTTGTCACAAAATCTTTCCGGAAATAAATTACCATTTCCTCAATCATCACCAGTTAATACAGAAAAACCATGATAGCTCGTATATTCAGTTCTAAACGGAAAAGGAATATTTTTTATTCATTACTTGCCACGGTATTGGTGATCGGTATTCTTACTTTTTTTGTTTTGTTGAAGGAAAAACAAAGAGATACTGATCTTACAGATCCCAAAGCAAACATAACTTCAAAGTTTATGGGTTCCGACGAACAACAAGTGACAAAAATCCTTTTTACCGACCAGGCACATAAATTGGGTATAACTATGCATCACGGGCCGGGGCCACGAACCCGGAACCTTGTCGAGGATACCGGATCAGGAATAGCCTGGGGAGATTATGATGGAGATGAAGACTGGGATCTCTATGTTGTCAACTTTCCAGGCCCTCTGGGAAGAGAACATGACCAGAGGGGTTCAAATCGACTCTACCGGAACGATGGCGATCATTTTACCGATGTAACAACAGAGGCTCGTGTGGGTGATCTAAATGGTTTTGGAATGGGTGCAAGTTTTGCAGATTATGATAATGATGGTGACACTGATCTCTATGTTACAAACTTTGGCCCTAATCGATTATTTCAAAATCAAGGTGACGGGACTTTTGAGGAGGTTGCTGAGGCGGCGGGAGTCGCCGATCCCTTATGGTCAACAGGAGCTGCATGGGGAGACTTTAACCGGGATGGTTTTCTTGATCTTTATGTTTGCAATTATGTTGACTTTAAGGAGAAAGATATGAAAATCAGTACTGACAGTACATCATCATTTGGGGATTTTGATGTGCCTACGACTCTTAACCCTAACGCCTTTGATCCACTGCCGAACCGATTGTTTAAAAACCGGGGTGATGGTACATTTGAGGAGGTAGCAGAGTCAAGTGAAGTCGCCAATCCTGAAGGCAGAAGTTTTTCAGCAGCGTTTTGTGATCTAGATGGAGACGGATGGCTTGATCTTTATATAACCAACGACGTCTCCAGTAATAAACTATATAGAAACCTGGGCAGAGACATAGGTGTCGGAGAAACAGTTATCTTTGAAGATATATCTACCTTTACCGGAACCGCTGATCCAAGAGGTTCTATGGGGTTATCAATAGCAGAGATCAGCAACATGACAGGAGAATCTGATGGGCTTCCGGATTTATTTGTAAGTCACTGGGTAACCCAGGAAAATGCTTTTTACCAGAGTCTTATAACGCCTGGTGGTGGACTGGAATACCGCGACAAGACCCGTCAGTTCAGGCTCGGAGAAATTTCTATCGACACTGTAGGTTGGGGGACCGCTTTAGCTGATTTTAATAATGATGGAAAAATTGACATTGCAGTGGCTAACGGCAGCACCCTGGAAATGCGTGGAAGCCCTTTAAAACTGAGAGCTGAACCAATATTTATTTTTCGTAATAAAGGTAAACAGTTTTATAATATAGCGCCTTACTCAGGTGAAGCCATGTTGCAGAAATACAACGCACGCGGGCTCGCAGTAGCAGATTTTGATAAGGACGGAGATGTCGATATCGCCATATCAGTAAACCGCGCGCCCCCCCTCCTACTTCGAAATGAAACAGACACGACCAATCAATCTCTGACTATCACTCTATCCGGATCTCCGTCAGTATGCTTCGGCGCCAGAATAGAGATTTTTCAGAAAAATAATTTACAAGTTCGATGGTGGGGAGCTGATGTAACATTCATGGGAATGCATGCAGCAGAACAGGTCTTCGGATTAGGCCAGGCAGATAAAGTGGATAAAGTTCGTGTACTCTGGGCTGATGGAAAAGAGACTATACAGTCCGATGTGCATGCCGGAAGTGTAAATATTACCCATCCCGGTTTTAACGCAGGATCTGAGAGAACCGATTAAAATCTACCCACCTGGTATTGTATTTCAATTGCCATTCATCTATCCCATTTCCTATCCGATTTGTCGTTGGGTTGGCAATGGGATATACCCGGTGTCCATCATCAATGTTGTAGTCACCATCTTTATTCCAACCAACAGAGTAGAAAAGAAATGTCCGGTTCTTACCTTGAGGAACAGGGCTGATTGCATCTGCATTAAATTTCAGGTTTAATGCATCTCCTCCGTTCATAACCACAACAGCATCATCTTCCTGTTCAGCAAGTTCAATCACATTGCCATAAGCGGTACACCACCCTTGCAGCGATGTCAGCCAGGGTGGCTGCTCAGACGTTTTTATATATAACGGCGTTTTTGGATTACCGGGTTTGCGTGTCTTTATTTCACTAAAACCCCTCCAACGCAAATCTGCATTTACTGGCGAAAGTTCAGTAACCTCAGGAAGGCTTGATCTCCTGAATAAAGCAATACGGTCCCATCGAATTTCAAAGGTCGTGGTAAGCCGAAGTCGTCTAGTATTCACGGGCAATTTACTATGCAAGTCAACTAGGATAGTTTTCGTTTTTCCAGCTGGCATACCAACAATTACATCCAGTTTTTTCCAGTCTCCATTATTCATTTCGGCTTCCAGCATTGGTGGTATAACAGATACTGAATCGTTCTGAGAAAGAGCAATATTTGTGCTTGCCTGTCCGTATTGAAGCCACCCTGTTAAAGCAAGCACCAATGGCTCTGTATCGTCCAGTCTTCCGAAATCGAGAATTATAGATATGGAATTACACACTCCCCGATATTGCGGTGGCAACAAGATACCCGGTAATGTGAAGCTACCGTCAATATCAGTAAGTTCATCTTTATAGTTCTCGCCATTGCTTCCCAGTGCATCTATCAGCGGAAGTCTGGAGTTTAAAGCCCATAACTCTGATGGAGCAAAAGGTGCAGGTTTGATCTTATCGGTAGTATGTATTTCGACATCCTGATCATGATCCACAACTACAAGCCTTGATGCGTCAAAATATAATACCTCATTAAATTCAGATGTAACTTCAAATGTATAGAAACTATTGAGAGGTTTAATACTGGTTGAGTTCCCTATAACAACGTATTCGTCAGTGTCAGCAGGCAAAAATTTATCCCGGGTTAGCGGAAGACCAACAGGTGCATTGCCCAGAAGATCTGTAACAAACCTGTATCCGTTACCGTCCCAGGCGTAAAGGAATGGACATGATCCGGTATCTACATGTGGTTCCTTGATAAATATTGGCAAGTTTACTGATGCTTCTTGATTTATCTGATTATCAACAACTCCATTGGTCCATAACACCTGTATTACGTCAAGACTTTTTCTTCCACCCAATCCTATCTCTACAGGCACACGTGAAATAGTTCTCGTAGCAAGAAAAGCCCCCTCCCTTATTTCAACACGGGTGCCAATCCCACCAGTATTAGATTTCGTGCCTTGTAGCCGTATTTGAAGTTGCCCATTTCTATGACCGCCATCATTACGGAGAAAATGGAGTCGATGATCACTGGTTATGATCAAAAGGTCACTGTCGTGGTCGTTATCCAGGTCAGCCACCAGCACATTATCTATTGGCGGGAGTTTAATATGGTCGAGTCCTGTCTTATCCGTGGCATCATTCCAATCTGTTCCCATTTCTGTGTTACGCCACAATTGCATCAAACCATTACTGATTTTGTTGCTTTTATTCCCAAAGACAAGTATGTCTTGAAAGCCATCATTATCATAATCAACTGTTACAACACCACTGGGCCTTATCATTGAGAATGGAATATTCTGCCTGTGAGTAGATTGTCCGAAGAGAATGATAATCTGATGGTCTGTCATTAACATAGAGTCAGGATGTCCATCATTATTTAAATCATCTAATTCTATTCCAGATGCATTGGGCCATGGCCCAGGCGGAGAGGACATTTGTTCGAATTTGCCAAACTGCTGATTCTCGAATACTAAGGTGCCGCCACTATGCTGAGTCACAACCACATCTACCGCATTATTTGAATCAAGATCCGCTACCCCCACCATAACAGGAGGAATTTCATTAGAAATACCTGTCTCAGCGGTCACATTGGTAAATGTCAGATCTCCATTATTTTGCCATAATTCAAGCCTTTCCATACCGGCAATTAAAAGATCTATATCTCCATCATGGTCATAATCTATCCACTGGGCGTGTCTTCCTTTTACATTGCCTAAACCTGAGTCTATAGTAACGTCCTCAAAAGAGTTCTTTCCGGTACGCAGAAGCAGATAAGATTTTTCAGTTCCACAGAGGAATAGATCGTTAAGAGAATGAATTTTGGCATCATACCTATCACCGATAGGTATAGGATCATAAAAATTTCCTGAAATAGCCATTAATAAGCCATTAGTTGAAGGGAGTTTAAGACTTAATGGTTTCGTGGTAAATCGGCCTTCTGCCGATATTTTCACAACGTTGATACTGCCGCCTTCTCCAACAGTAAAAAGGGTGTAGCGTCCACTATCATCTTGATCCAGCACTGTTGCCAATAACGCTTCCCTTTGTCTTTTATCAGGAAAAACAGTATCCGTTGCATTACTAAAAGAAATATCGATTCCCTGAGAACTGACAGCTACTTTTCCATTGGCAATCCGGGGTAATTCAGGTATCGTATAGATACATTGCACCAGACTCTTAGAGCCGGTTTCCGACTTATTATCAAAGATTTTCAACAATCTTTTGACTTCAAGAACCAGACGCATTGTCTCTTTCTTATCTCTCTTCTTCCTTGCATATTGACTGAGCTTGTAATGCGCATTCACATGAAAAGGATCCAGTCTTACCGTTTCGTATAATTGCCTTGCAGCACTGTCCAGTTTGCCCGTTCGTTCGTACGCAAGAGCCAACTGATATCTCAGGACGGCAGTAAAAGGATCCAATCGTACGGCCTCCTCGAACTTAACCAAGGCTTTTTTGTCTTCTTTGGTATCTGCATACGAAAGGCCCAATAAATAATTTGTTGCTACTGATCCAGTTTCTAACTTTTTTGCCTGGAGTAGTGTTTCTATTGCTCTGTTATTCTTTGAACCAAGTCTTAATGCGCGGGCAAGATTGCGCAAAGCCTCAGGCGAAGCAGAATGGATTTTCAATGTTTTTTCATAAACAGCTGTCGCGTTTTCTACATCACGATTTTCCAGATAAGCTTTTCCCAGATTCATCAAAGTGGTAAAAGTGCTTTCGGTAACTGCCTGCCCCTGGCTAGCATCATTTTCAGTTAAAGTCGTCTCTGCCTGAAGTCTGCCCCATTGACATGAAAGCCCGATAAAAGCAATCCAGCTTATTAATGCAATAGTCAAATAACGCTTTATCATATAAATATCACCGTCAATATCTTTCTGTTACCAACATGATCTATTTTCACAGAAGGTTGTAAAAATACCCATCTCAAAACAATTCTAGGAAAAAGCCAAAAACCATAACAGTTTTCGTATTTTGCCTGCTCTCAAATCATTAATTCTTACAGAAACTACATTCAACTGGCAAGGAAATATGTTGTGTAAAATTCATAGATCGTATTCTTTGAACACGTTGAGGTGCACATCTCTTACAAGTTGATAATGTCTCTATGTCCCATAGATCGGCAAAGACGCGTCCGCGTTTTTGCTCAATTCCATATTCTATTACGTTCTCAAGTGACGGTAGACTCGATTTAAAAAACAGGCTATTTGCTTCTAATTGATCAAGAATTCCGTTTCCACTACGTGTCGGAATAACCACACAGCACTCCACGCCAACATCAAAAGCAAAATCAATTGATCTTTTTGCCCAAGAATTACCCTCTGATTCATCAAGAAACGGAACATTCAGCAGAATGAATGTACGTACTGAAATATCATTTTTCTTAAGATAATTCACTGCAAGTTCAAAATCCTTTAGAACCATACTTTTGTTCAGTTTAGAAAGTACGCCGGGATGAGCGGTTTCCAGTCCGACAGCAACGTGTAATTCAGGATATAACATTTCATTAAATCTAATACAATTTTTCCCAATGAATCGTGGATGGGATTCTACTACCACTGTTTTAAAAGGATCAAGTATTTTTGCAATTAATGGGAAATCTGCCGGAGGAATAGCCTGCGAATCAAAGAAATTTCCACTGTTATACAATTTGATGTGCTCTGATGATGAGAGGAGACTCAATGCATATTGAATTTGTACCGGAATTGCGCCGTCTGGAACCGGTTCATTAGTAGTATTCTTCCAGAGATCGCACATCAGGCAACGGAACGGGCACTCCTTATTAGTCAAAAAGATAGTTGCCACTTCTTCCACCACACCATCTATTGTACGTTCTTTTTCATTTATATAATCATAAGGCTGCCATGGAATTACATGGTTTTTTCTCGAACGACGGTTCAAAGCCCAATGCTCTGGACTATAATCTAATATTGCATCATTCATATGTTGCATTAAAAGTCCGACGATATTCGTTAGGTAGTTCCGGAAAGGAGTTTTCTATTACATCGAGAGGAGCAACACCGTGTTGAAAACGCCTCTTAGGAAAAACCGGCATATCAATGCCTGTGATAGACCGTAAACCGGATGAGACAACATTTCCTTTAAGTTCATACAACTTCTTATGATCCCAGCCCGTCAAATCTACAAATGGGATCCCCTCCGCAACCTCTATAACTGCCGGAAGTGTATATGGGCTAAAGGTTTCAAAGCCCAACGTGCAGGAAGGCGCATACGTACGAGTGTAGCCCCTGCTAAGCCCTCCGCTGTATGTAAGTGAGTGTTTAACAGAATCAACTCCCCAGCCATCCTGGTAAAGCATCCTGTTATTTAATACACTACGTATGGTTAGCTCCGGGTTTTCCTCAATCGGGTAATCTTTGAGGTTTTCGTCTCCACCCTCACCATCGATCAGAAATTTCCATTCCGGATAGCGTTGACGAATACCTCGATACAATACCAGTGTCATTGTTGCTGCCTGCGAGTCCAGTGGCTTGTAGTCCTCGGTAATAGTTATCGCCTCACGCCAATCGATATCCTCACGGGAGACTTCTATTGACTCTAAAAAGAGAGACAGTCCTGCATTGTCCAGAAACTGTCTGGCCTGTGCCAGATCATTTCCCCCACCATCTATTGAAAGAGTAAATGCCTTGAGTCGTGATAGATTCAGACCCAGTTGCAGAAAAGCGTAATACGTTAACAGAAATACAGAACCACTATCGATCCCACCGGAAAAGCATACACCAATTGGTCCATCAGTAGCACGATTCCTGAGCCATTTTACAATTTCTTCATAAAGGGTCTGCATATATAACCTGCCAATCCGAGGGACTTCCGGATCGAGGCAATTAAGAACCGGATTAAAAAAACGATGATAAGTTGGATTTGGATCCGGACATCCAACTAATGCTATTTCCGTGATATAATGGGCTGGGATCATCCGCGTATAGGAGGGATGGAACTGACCATCTAATCCCTCTCTTTTTAGAAAATTGTATATCTCATCAATACGATCAGCCACCACCAGTTGTGGACCGTCAGCCCGTTTGGCAATAAAATATCGTATCGGCCTGCCTATTGTTCGTGCCATACGAACCGTTGTACCACTTACGGCAACCAGTGCGAATTGACCATCTATCTTACTTACCTCTTCAGTGCAACCTTTAGAAAGAATTTCTTTGGCTGCTGCAACTGACATATCATAAATAATATTCTTAGCAGGATCTGTTAAATCAATGATTTTTTCAATGTATTTTTGTTTATTCATTTTGATTCCCTTAATTAACTCTCTGCAATGAATGTGATTTCCAACAACCTTTATTCAGTAAATGTAAGAATGCTATCCTTGTGCTTTGTTTATGTCAAGGTAAATTCAGTCGTGTGAAAGTTATGATTATTCTATAAACTATCAGTATGTTTTCCCTTATTCTAATTGAAAATTTACGGTAATTTCAGTAAAGGAAGAAACGGCCTTTCCCCATTTTCTTGCTGGTGTAAACTGCCATTCCTTCACTGCTTCTGTCGCCGCATTATCCAACATAGAATAACCGGAAGATCTGACAAGTTCTACTCGCCCGCAGTTTCCGTCAATCTTCACTTCAACTTTAAGAGTAACCTTTCCGGTATATTCCCGCTTCCTAGCTATTCTTGGGTATTCCGGAGGAGGGTTATTGATATATCCCGGCTTAGTTTGTGCTAATACACCATTTTCCACATGAGAGTTCTTTTCAGATTTATCTGGATATGGTAGGGAGCTTTTTAAATCTACCATAACATTTTGAGTATTTTTTGCCTGAGGAATAACTACTTTGTCTTTAATCCCTGAAGGATTTGCAAAATTTTGTGCTGACATTCGATCCGAAACGGTTTTTAATTCCGGTTCATTATTACTAATAGTCTCTTCCAAAACTCTTTCCGGAACAGGTTCATCATCCGGCATTAAAATATAGGAGTCCGGTTTTACCGGTTTTAAGTTATCATTGGCTTCCTGTTTAGCAATAAGAGATTTATTCTCCTCCCTTGGTTTTGTTTTGCCTTCATTAAATTTTGTAACGTTTTTTGCTTTTTGGTTCTCTTCAGAAGATGCGAGAGGATCTGTAAACGTAATATGGATAGCAAGCTCTCTACTTATGTTACCGGGTTTAAGAGAAACTTGAGCAGATGAGAAATGAAGGTGTTGAACGCCAAAAGCAAGAGATGCGTGAGCAATAGCAGAAACTAATAAACTGATTAAAAACGGAACATTTCCATTCATCATAATTGTGTTACGAGTGTAAATATCTCAAAGTTCTATAAATGCTGACAATTGTTTTAAATTACAAATTATAGAGAACATTATTGTTGAAATCTATCATTTTCTGTATTTAGTCAGTATAGCAAATACCAAAAAAAAGGGGAAAATGTATAGATGGAGGCTTTCATTTAAGTCAATAAGAAGAATATTTCTTCATAAATAATCAGTAGTGTCCGGTTAGGTTTTTGTAAGTACAGTTCTTTAATATCCAAACCGTCGGTAGAGACGTAGGGCGAGGCTTTAGCCTTGCCATTTATGTACGAAAACAAACCTAAAAGGATTGCCTTACGTATTACATGCAAAAACCTAACTGGATGCTACTGATAAATAATCTGAGTTAAAAGAAAAAAATAATTAAATTTGATTCAATGCTAAATATTGATGAAATCATCTCATTTTTTCCTCTTGATTTTAAATACTTAACTTTATTATAATTCATAAGTCTTTATATTATTAATTATTACACATTAAACTCTTACCATATGGATAAAAAAATGAAGAAATCTGACAGGAATACAATATCATTTCAAAGAACAAATTTAATCTCAGGTTTCACCTTAATAGAGCTTTTGATAGTAATGGTGATCATAGGCTTGCTTGCCGCATTTGTTGTTCCTAAGCTTATTGGACGGGTAGGCGAATCAAAACAGACAGCCGCAAAAGCACAAATTGAACTAATTTCTACTGCAGTAGAAATGTACAAGCTTGACACAGGTAAGTATCCTTCACAGGAAACAGGACTGCAATCTTTAAATTCCAAACCTTCTGATGTGCAAAGCTGGAAAGGTCCTTATATGAAAAAAGATAAAATCCCTAAAGATCCATGGGGTACAGCCTATGTATACAAATATCCCGGTACACATGGAGACTATGATCTTGTTTCTTACGGAGCTGATGGAAGTGAGGGTGGATCAGGTGATAATAAAGATATCGCCAGTTGGGAATAAACAAATAGTATCCCCCCCTACACCTGAGACGATGTGTAAAATTATTCTTCAACTCCTGGAAATGCCTAATTGCGACAAACTATGTTAAACCTCTCTGTTCAGGTCGCAAGCAACAGGTAGCCTTATAATTTCAAGGAGAATAAGATAATTGAGAGCCTTTGCCAGTCAAATCATAATATCAAGCTACCCGTAGAGCTTGGGAAATGCCTTGCGCCATTCTTTATAAATTGTGATAACAAGCAAAAGATTTATTTAACAATTAGCTTATTATAATATGCCAAGATTAGAAGAAAAAAATAGTAAACTACTGGAAATCCTGTTAGAAGAGGGCAAGCTAACAAAGGATGACGTAGACAAGACTAAACAACTGCAGGAAAAAACCCACGAAAAGCCGGACAGGATATTATTAAACCTTGGTATCATCTCTGAAGAAGATTTGCGGGATGCGTTGGGCCTGTTATTTAATTTGAAAACCTGGGAAAGGAAGAAGGAAGAGAAACTTCCCGTAATTGATTGTTTACCGCAAAGCTTTCTCCACTCTAACAGAATTATACCTATCAAGCAATATGACGGTTATCTTGATATTGCCCTCACTGACCCTTCTGACGAATCGCTTCTGGAAGTGATAGAATCAACTACAAGCAAACGGGTAAATATCTTCATCGGTTGCGAAAAAGATATTATTATCTCAATAGATGAGACGTATGAAGACACAACAGAAGAAGACATATCTGCCTATTCGATAGATCAGGATGTCGTTGACGATATAGAGAAACTTAAAGATCTTGCATTGGAAGCGCCGGTTGTACGGCTGGTTAATAACGCTCTTAATAAAGCTTTAGAAATTGGAGCAAGCGACATACATATTGAAATGTTTGAAAACAAACCAAAGCTCAGATATAGAATTGATGGGGTTCTCATAGACTATCCACCTCCTACGCGTGACGTCTATTTCGCTACGATAAACAGAATCAAAATCATGTCAAACCTGAATATTGCCGAAAAAAGACTGCCTCAAGACGGCAGAATACGTCTGAAAGTTGGTGGCAGAGAGATAGACATCAGGGTATCTGTTATACCTATGTTATATGGAGAGTGCATAGTTCTTCGTATCCTGGACAAGTCAAACATAAGTCTTGATCTCTCCACGTTTGGCTTCAGTGAGGATGTTTTGAAAAACATCAGAAAGCTTATAAGAAAATCTGAAGGTATGATACTGGCAACAGGTCCTACCGGTAGTGGTAAGACCACTACACTCTATGCTGCACTAAAGGAGATAGTATCACCTTCTTTAAAAATAATAACAGTAGAAGACCCGGTTGAGTACAGTCTTGACGGGGTGAACCAGATACAGGTTAACAGTAAAGTAGGCCTGGACTTTGCTTCAGGTCTACGTTCAATATTAAGGCATGATCCAGATGTAATACTGGTAGGTGAAATCAGGGATAAGGGTACTGCCAGTATATCCATACAGTCATCATTAACCGGCCATCTTGTCCTGTCAACACTCCATACCAACGATGCTGCCTCGGCATTTAATCGTCTTCTTGATATGGGCATGGAAGATTACCTGGTTTCTACCTGCATCATAGCAGTTCTGGCACAAAGGCTGGTAAGGAAACTCTGTGAGTGTAAGGAAGAGTACTGTCTTGATGAAGAGACAATGGCAAGGATTGGTATAAATAAAACAATATACCGCCCGAAAGGCTGCATCGAATGCAGTAATACCGGATACAGAGGCAGGGTTGCTATTTCAGAACTGCTCATAGTTAATGACAACATCAGAAAGATGATAGTCAGCCGCGAACGCTCTAATGTAATATCGCAGGAAGCCATGAAAAACGGAATGAGGACACTATGGCTGGACGGACTTAAAAAAGTAGAAGATGGGATTACCTCATTAAGTGAACTTGAAAGAGTAACGGATGATACTTCAGGTAAAGAGGTTGGAACCTAAAGAACAACTAATAAGATATCAAATGTAGCCAAATGTGATATAAGAATAAAACTGCAACAAACAAACCGGACTGAAAGGTAAAACGTCCAGGGAATTGACAATAATGTCAGTAATAAAAAGAAAATCAAAACAAGTAGTATTCTGCCTATTTATTATACTCTTTTCAACTCAATGCTGTTTTGCGAACGATATCAACAGACTTCGAGAGATACGTTCCAATATTAATAATGGCATTACTCTCTACAAAGAGGGCCGTAGTAATGAAGCACTGCCATATCTGGAAGACGCATTAAGCAGTGAAGTTGTGCATCCTGACGCTTACTATGTATTGGGAGAGATTTACTACACCAGAAATGAACTACAGAAAGCTATTGAGAACTGGGAGATTGCTCAGCGTCAATCACCAAAGGATGCTCTCCTCTCTAAGATTACAAAAGCAAAAAAAGAGCTAATACTGGACGAAAAACTCAGCAATAAAATCAGCTGCAACTTTGTGCTCAAATACGACCAGGATGATGCGTATTCATCCGAACTGGTCCTTCATTCACTCGTAAATACGTATAATGAACTTGCATATGATCTTGGTTGGTATAAGAACAGTGAGTTTACCGTTATCCTCTATTCGAATGATGATTTTACCGATATACTGAACGTACCTTCCTGGGCTGCGGCTATATATGATGGAAAGATAAGAATACCATTCCAGTATGCTTCGCTAAATATTGATGAACTGGAGGCGATAATTCGTCACGAACTGACACACGCACTTATACATCGTATGGCTGGTAATAATGTCCCCGCATGGCTGCATGAGGGAGTGGCACAGTACAAGGATGGTGTAGATGATACGACAGTCAGGGAGGTGCTGAAACAAGTTGTTACCGACAATGCCTTGATACCTATCAGCAAACTGAAAAGAGGTTTTGTAAATTTCAATGACAATACAAAAGTAAAAATTGCATATGCGGAGAGCCTTGGCTTTATTGAGTATCTGATCGACAACTATGGGTTCTATAGGATACTTGACATACTGAATAAATTTAACAACTATCCTACCCTTGATGAACTTTTCACATCAGTCTACAGCCTTAATTTAAGCCAGTTAGAAAATAACTGGACAACAACTCTGAAGTCAAGCCTAAATAATTAACAAATCATAGAAATAAAAAGACACTCCCCCCCCCCTTTCGAAGCATTTATCAAAATGGCCTTTTTAATTACCTCTTTTTGTGGATTATCCGAAATTCTTAAGCTAAAGTGCTTCAAATTATAAGGATAGTCCTATACTACTATTCCAAAAAATACCATTTTACGAGTAGATTGAAAAATGAGGAGATGATTAAAACGAAACTTCGTTGATACTGAAGATGGCGCTTAACATGGAGATGACAACTATACCAATTGCGCATCCCATTATGAGGATTAAGGCGGGTTCTACCAGAGAAATCAGCCTCTTAATTCTATGCTCTATATCCGTATCCATATTGTCAGACACCCTCACGAGCATTTCATCCAATTGACCTGTCTCCTCTCCTACCTTAAGCAAGTGCTGGGCTATTCCGGGGAAAAAGGCTATTTCTCCCAAAGGGGCAGTAAAACCTTTACCGGCCTTTATATCAGGCTTAACATCTTCTATTTTGTTTGATAAGAATGTATTTGAGAGAACACTCTTTGAAATATCTATAGAAGTCAACAGAGAGACTCCGTTTTCCAGCAAGGTGCCTAACGTTCTTGCAAAGCGGGATATTTCTATTCTCCATAATATATCTCCGAGGACGGGTATACCAAGTTTCTTCCTATCTATACTTGCCTGTACTCCGTTCTTTTTCTTTAATGATTTAAACAGGTAGTAAAGGCCTGGTAAGGCGATGAGCAGGACCCATCCGTAACTTGTCAAAACTTCGCAGAGTTTGATCAATATCTGTGTAGAAAGTGGGAGGGCGATACCAACTTCTTCAAAAACTTTTGTAAATTTTGGCATTACTATCAGGACCAATGCACCAACTGACAGGACTCCCGTCAGAACCAGAAACAGGGGGTAAATGAGTGCTGATGTAATTTCAGATTTAATCCTCTGAACTCTTTCCATAAATGAACCCAGGCGTTCCAGGACTTTTGGCAAAGCTCCACTCTCCTCACCGGCACGAACCATATTCACGTAAACCGTGGTAAAAACATCAGGAAGCATCGACAGTGCGTCTGCGAGTGATTTGCCGCCTTTTACCTCCTCCAGAATATCCAGTATCAGCCCTTTAAACTTTATATTTTCCTGTGCGTCTGAAAGGATCCTGAGGCTTTTATCAAGCGAAACTCCGCTATCCAACAATATACCAAGTTCCTGAGTAAAAAAGACAGTAGCTTTTTTTACAGAACGATTTGAGAATAACTTACCTGCTTTTTGACCACCGATTTCTTCTACTTTAAGGACAATATGCCCGGACTTTTTCAGGTAATCTAATAACTCGGCCTTACTGACGGACGCTCTCTTGCCTTCCAGAACGCCGCTTCCCCTTGTCATAACGCGATATTTGAATGTACTCATTTACCTTCAATTCTTTCAGGATCCATAGACTTGAGACTTATCGGAGCTTTATTAAATACATTGGGATATGCTGTGTTTATAACTTCTAAACTGTCATTATTGTGGTCTTCCTCTACTTTTATCTCTTCAACTCTCTTAAATTTATATTCCAATTTTGTAAGGCCTCCTGCCTGGTTTTTCTTGTTATTAAGAGGTTGTTTATAATTCTTTAAACCCGAATAAAGCATGATAACTATTTCTTCCCCATGCCAGTCAAGCTTTATCCTGTCTTTTTCAATACTTGTGACCCGATACCCCTCTAACTCCTCTCCCTCTTCAACATACATTGTTTTCTTTTTGCTGACCCCTTTCAGTGGATTATTAATCAGAGCCTTCTTTAGAACTCCGGCCATTACTATTCCATGAAGAACAATTTTTTTCGGTTTTCCGGCCAGAGCCTTCTTCTGTGCAAGGGATTTCTTCTCCATCGCCTTTTTTGCCAGTCTCTTTGTATTAAGTTGAGATGCCTTTGGAATTACAGCCTTCACTACCCATTCTTTCCTCTCATGGGAAAACAGATTTCTTTCGGCAATAACGCTAAAGGATTCATATTCTATCACTTTCTCTTTCTTTGAGTCTACGTCGACAGATTCAATATCCGGAGATTCAGTATCGAGAATAATTTCCGCTTTCTGAACTTCAATCATTTTAGACAGATCGGAAACGTCAGTTACGGGAATTAACCAATATATTAACGTACTGGCTATTATCAGTATAAGAACAACACCGAAGAGAGATAAATTTGCCACATGTAATATACATCTCGTGCTATGTACGGTGGCCAGAGAAACATGCGCTTCCGGTTTATGGCGTTTAAACAGTTTTTTAATTTTGGTTATTTTCTGTAACATGTTATCCTCTGTCCGTCAACAAACCCAATTTACTGCCCCAACCAGGCCGGCAAATACTGATACTACAGGGGTTCACTCCTGTGTCAAGAAACGTAACCAATCCCCTGCAAGATCCAACGGCAGATTGAAAGCCTACCTTTTTATCTAATACTTTTACTTCAAGCTTTGCTACCGCAAACAGTTTAATAGTAGCAGACACACCCTTTGTCGTAGTAAAGCCAGTACTTTTCACCTTAAGATCATCTATAAATATGAGTTTTTCATCATTGTATTCAATATTGTAAAGAAACTTTTGAAGTTTCTTTACCTTATCTATATCTCTTATTTCCACGCTTGCGTATACAAGCATTAAGTGAGGTTCTTCATTTATGATTTCAACTTTTTGTGCAGAACTTCTTGAGATTATAAGCCCACTCTTCCTTGCAACACTTTTTATATAATCCTGCAATTTTGCCTGAGCTAAATCCTCTGTTTTCGATAGTATAAATTTCCGCTCGTAGGAATTATAAGTATCTTTTAATTTGGTCAACTCCTTCTCATAGGAATCCTTCTTACTAATTGCCGTGTTATATTTATAAAACAACTCTTTTTTTAAAGCCAACCTTTCGTTCAGGCTTCCAGATACATTTTGAAATGGGTTAAATGATAGCCGATCACCTATAACGACAATGAGTAAAACGACTGCAACGGATAAGAAAATCAGGGTACGTTTATTGAGTTTACTCAGTTGTTGCTTCATCATCACTTTATACTCCCTTTAATCTTAAATTTTTCCTTACCGGCCTTATCTTTTACAACAGAAGAGGTAAAGCTTACGCTGTTAAAGCGTGGTGAGTATTCCAGCAACGTTAACACCTTTGCTCCTGATAAACCAACACCTTCCATCTCAAAACTATTATCCTTAAAGAATACTTGCTTTACCCATGTGTCATCCGGAACTGCCTTGGTAAGCTCGGCAACCAGGTCGATCCGATGTGAGTACTTCTCTATAACTTTACTTATATTTTCATTAATTCCTGAAACACTATCGATTTCCTCTTTTAATCTGCTAGATATCATTACACCGGGACGCATTTCATTAAGCTTTCCATCAATAGTCTGTATACTCTGTTCCTTTTTGTATCTGAATATTCCCGGTAATATAAAAATAAAAGCAAGTACCAGTATTGAAAGCACACCCATTGCTGCAAGTTCCGGTATTTTCTTTTTAGCTTTTACCTTTAATACATTAAAGCTACTCAAACACTCTGATAATTCGTTTAGCGCAACGCCAAGAGATTGTTTACTCGCGTCCCAACATTTAACATTCACTTTATCTTCACTTAGTAAATCATTTATGTCATCCTGTTCACATCCCAATAGGTTTACCTCGTCCGGTATGTTCTCAAGAAGCTTGCTCTTTAACGAATCCTTATTTCTAGCAAGCGATGTGCTTACCAGTGTTTTATCTACATATAAATTGAAAGTATATCTGTCCTCATATTTTTCAATTACCGCAACTTTAGCATAATTAACAAGAGGAATGTAAGAGAGTGGAGAAATGATAACCCGGTCAGGTTTGAGATCTGCAGATTCAAGTTTTAATAAAATGGTGTTCAACTCTTCCTTTTTTACAGCAAAGATAAACACCTTTTCTCCGTAATCAGTGGAGTTAGAAGGATGGACGTCATAGTATACTTCATCTTCAGGAAATAGAATAAAACTGTCCAGTTGGTAGGAAAGAGATTCCCTGAATTCCTTGATATTAGATCCCGGTAATTCAATTTCTCTTACAATAGTTTTCTCTCTGGGCCATGACAATACAATATTCTTTGTCTGAAAGTCGTGCTCATCAATTACTAATTGTAGTTCCAGAGGCTCCTTTAACAGAAAGTCCTTGATCACCATGCTCTCAGAACATGATTTCAAAAATTTTTGGGATGCGTTCGAAATAATCAGATCGTTCCCATCAAGTGATAACCCGATACTTTTTGGAAAAAACATTACCTCAACTACCTCCTTTGCTCGAAAAGGCCTAATCTACTCGAACGATCCTGATGTATGGAAAATGGCTTTCCATAGAAGCCAACCCACCACCAGTTTTGTTAGACAAGAAGGATTTCACCATACTGGCAACTTTCGAATCCTCATATCTACATCGGTCTCTATTCACGCATTCTACAGCAAAAAATTTAATTCAAATCATATTTTGCAAATCCGGATATCATATCAACGTATACCGTAGCTTTTCTTTCATTGTTACCCACAAACTCCACCTTCGGGCCTGTGCCTCTTCCATTATTATAGAATACAAACTTCACAATCTGGTTATCATCAGTTAATGAAGGATCCAGTATTATATCAGGTGGTATATTAAATAGCTGATCATCATTTCTTCTCAGGACATTTTCCTTATAGTCTACAGAGACAATTATCTCTTTTTTTTCAACAATTGCATCCAAATGTGCATTCCGTAAGTAAGTTACAACATCAGAGACTGCATTTCTGAATTTTGCCGCATCGATACCCGTTGTTATCCTCGGAACAGAGATAACGGCGCCAATCGTTATGATAACAAGAACAATTAATAATTCTATCAGCGTAAAGGCCTTGGAATTACGGTACTTGTTTATCATTACTTTTCTATCTTCTTTAAAGATAAATATCCTTTATTCGTCCAAACCCCACCAAAGATAATATCGGTAGAATGAATCTCCGCCCAACCGTCCTCCAGCGCAGTGTCAAGTTCTTCCGAGAGGTTGATGGCCTTCATCTCTTTACTTTCCAATCTCACAACAACCGGCTCAATATATCTATCACTTTTCTCGTAAAATTGAATCTTTACATAATTTAGATCTACAGACGGATTAATAATACTCAATTGCATATCACCATAAAAATAGGGAAGAATGTAGTGAATCAAGTTTCTAATGGCAACCGTTATCTGAGATGAAACCACACCGTCTGTTACCGTCACTGCACTGTTTCCCTGCTGCTTACCAAGTATAAAAAAACTTACATACCCCGACTCATCTGAAACGGAATTACTGGTATTAACAGAGACTATTTTGCTGTCTTGTGGAACGATTTGAACTTTGTGTCCTTCAATTGGATTTCCATCTTTATCCAGAATCAATACATTCACCGATACGGTGTCAGTCACATCAAGCATTGTGCTCATTGGAGAGACAATTATTTGGTCTCCTCCAGTTGCCGTAGAAGTACTCATATCCTCATCAGCAAAAGTAAAACCGCACCAAAAAACTGCTAAAAGAAGTAAATAATGTATATTAAATTTTATGAACATCAAAAGTTCCTCGATATAATGTTTGTATCCCTAAATAATACCACTGTAGACATTTAAGTCAAGATAATCTTGTCACGACGACATCAAAATTGTGAGACCAAGATTGCAATTTTGTATTAGCAGAATTACACTCCCTGACAGCTAATTTGATAACTGCACCGAAATATCTCTTATTCAGGATAAGCAGCATATATTTTATACCCGTTATCATCTTTTCCCGCAATCAGCTTATAATCATATCCGTGTTGTACGCTTGACTCGTTTGACTGTTTTTGCATACTACTCGATCCCTGGGAAAATGCGGTTATTGTTATAAACTCTGAGTTCTCCAGTGTTAAATATCGTTTTACATCTTCAAAATTGTCACCAATTATCCCAAGTTCCCAGAAAATATCTCTCAATTTCTCCATGTCACCGATAATACCATTTTCCTCCATATATAATGACAGTTCATGAACAATATCATCAGACAATCCAGGTATGGAGCTGAGTACTTCTTTTGATGCAAGATTTACGTTAACACTAATCTCTTTGTTTCCGTAAATAGTTATAAATTCCTTTATATTCTCAAATATATCAGACGTTACCCCTCGCACCAATGCCACCTCCTCAATAGAGGAGAAAGGTGCATCTTTTGTTTTATAAGGATCAGGCAGACTTCCGTAAAAGCCATCTTCTGCACCATTTATATGTGTCAGGTCATTAGGGTCTATCCAATCAAGTATTGAATCGGTAATAATGTCTGCATCAAATTCGTCAATATCCCTCTTTTTAAGAAAGGTTACAAGAAATTCTCTATTTTTATCATTTAAACCATTTATGTTAATTTTGCCATTTTCGGGGGACAAATATACATTACAATCTCTATTTCCAATAGTTACCGAATACGGATTTTTACCCGGGTTCCACTTTTCATCATGCTGTTCTTCAATATCTTCAGAATCATGATCATCATTCTCAGCGTTTGCTCCAATTGGTGCTGCCCCCGCTTTCGGAAAATCACCGGGAGCAACTATACCAGCTGCACCCTGAGCACGTTTGTCTTTATCTTTAGTGTCTGAAACATTGTCGTCAATTGACAACTTGGCAAGGGCGTAGAGAGATGCTCCTCTGGCGGCATATATATTCTTTAGTCTTTCTGTACTAATAGATTTGAGCAAAATGGACATTTTAGTATCTTTAGAAAATCCCAGCGCAACCATACTGAGAATCATAATTGCCCACAAGACAAAGATTAATACATAGCCATTACAGGAACTATCAATTCCTGACTTTGTCCCTCTTTTGTTAATACAATCTTTACGGCTTTTGGTAAACTGTTTCCTAACCATTTATCCTTCCACTCAAGATCCGACTTATTTGATGTAGCATCTACATCCTCCTGCATTCCAAGAAATTTAAACAATATTTCATCATATCCATTAACAATGTCCACGACTTCACTGTCACTAAACATTAAAATATTTTGATCTTTAAATGTATTCAAATTCTCACTCGGGACAAATCGTTTCTCCTTATAATTCAAGATGAATCCATCTTCACCCTCTTCAATATAATAATTAACCATCATCAATCCCAGTCCATAACTTCCTTTAAGAGAAATAGGCGTGACAAATACAACTCTATCTGAATCACCATCAAAAATAATTTCTTTATTATTTAGTTCAGATCTCATTGATGTCGTCTGTTGTTGGAAAAAGAATAATGCACTGTCATCTCTATATCTTTCCTCAAGCCACTTACTCCCTCTCTCCATCTGAAAGAATCCCGTCCTTATAGCAAAGGACACGAGCAGAATTATTGCCGTACCAATAGACATTGCAATTATGAGCTCTAGTAAAGTAAATGCACTGACGCATGATTGTGTCTTGCCTAGATTCCAAAAGGGCACGACTCTATTTGCCTCGTTCTCATTTTTACTTATGAAATGGCCTACCCGTTTATCTATTAACAGGAATTTCCTTTTTCTCATCTAAGACCTATACTTGAAATATCAACACCTTCAACAGACACAGTATAGAGATACACATCTCTCTCGTATCCACTAAAACCGTCAATGCTTTCTTCTTCTAAACGCCAGTTGATATCCTTGCCCTCAATCTTGCCCTCGATTATATTCTTATTATTGTCTAGATCAAAGCCTGTCTCTACCAGCCCCAGAAAAGAGAGTTCAGCCTTTGCGACAGCGACTTCCAGTCTTGCATCGTATTCGTTTATTTTACCTCTGAGCATAGCAGAACTGCCCAATAGCCGTACAAACATTGTTATCGATACCCCTACAATAACAAGCGCCACGATAACCTCGATGATAGTAAAACCACGATTATTCTGTTTTTGTGTAATCATGTTATTGTTGCTCCCTGACATATCAGGAATATTGACACCTGACTGTATAGAAAAAGGCAGGTATGTCCAAACTCAATCATGATTCCAAGTGACATTACCTCACTGCTTTCAGTTTATCTTTCAATGATAAAAACACTCGAATCAAGACTATTTCGCATCTTCCCTCTTTTGCATCTTAGCTATTTGTTGTAATCTGTCCTTGAAGTCCTTGGTCAACCTATCAGCGTCTTCTGAGGTATTTATGATGTGAGGAGTAATCAGAATCATCAACTCTGTCTTTTTATTTGCCATCTCTTTCGATCTGAAAATTTTACCGATATAAGGAATGTCACCCAGGATAGGAAATTTTTTAGCAGAATCCTCATTACTAATATCAATTATCCCTCCCAGATAAATAGGATGTCCGCTTTTAATTACCAGAGATGTTTCTGTTTTTCTTATTGGAAAAGTAGGAGAATCAATGTCGGAAGCCGCAGATGCTATAGCGCTGCTCACTTCCTGAACAACGTCTAACGTAACCATTTGATTTTCTCCAATGCGTGGCGTAATAGTAAGAATTGTACCGGTATCACGATACTCTATTTGGGCTGTCGTAACACCACCGCTTCCCGTTGTACTTCCGGATCTTATGGGTTCCGACTGCCCTACTTGAATACTTGCCGTCTGTTCGTCACGGACAAGAAGGTGTGGAGTAGAAAGTATTTCCGATTCTGTCTCTGTGGCAATCACGTTAAAAATCGCATCGATATCTCTACTAAAAGTAAATGCTCTGATACCACCTGCCAAAGTACCGGTATCACCAGAAGTCACACCTCCAGGCAAAAGTGATGCGACTGCTCCTTCGGGCTCGCCATGATTACTGGGACCACTATTCCTGAAAAAAAACTCCACACCTTGTGAAAGGTTATCTTGTAAAGTTACCTCTGCAATTATGGCTTCAATAAGTACCTGTTGAGGAGTTGCATCCAGTGTTGCTATAATAGTCTTTATACTCATATAATCAGCAGGTAACGCCTTAACTATTACAGAATTTGTACTCTTGTCGGCAATGATCTTCATAGGTTCTGCTCCTGCCTTGAGACCCTTTTCCGCCGGTGTAATCTTTTCTTTAAACATTTCTGTTAAAATCGTAACAGTAGCTTCAGCCTGTTCGTGCTGCATCTTATAAATATACATTTTCGGTTTATGCACTCCTATATGAATATCTATATTTGAGATCCATGAATCAACAGATTCTAAAAGCTCAGGAATGGAAGTAGCGACCATTATCTTATTTGTGTCCTGGAAAGGTATAAAGGATATATCCATTTTAGGGGCCTTTGTTCTTGCACCAAGTGTTTGTGCGACCAATTCAAGGTCCTTGGCCAGAGTCACAGGATCAGCATACTTTATCTCATAAAATTTCAATGCCTTCCCGGCAAAAAACGGGACATCAAATGTGTCGATAACCTTTATCAGCCTGCCCATGTTCGAAATATTATCGGAAATGACTATTGCATGTGTATCATTCGGCGCAATAACAAAACCGGCCTTAGTTAAAAGCCCTCTCAGTGTTGGAATTATGGACTGTGGAGCGACGTGCTTTAACGGCACTAACTGTGTAATTACCTCACGACCTCCCGGCTTGAAGTTACTATCAAGTTGCACAATCCTTGCCTCACTCCTTGCCTCCTGAATTGGCAGCACCTGATAAAGATTGCCATCATTGACTATCGCAAATCCGTTTATATTTAGAGTTGCCTGTACAATATCCATTAGTTCACTATTATAAAACCTTCCTTCAGTTCTAAGCGTAATCACACCTGTGACCCTCTTATCAATAGTGTAATTCAACCCCATTATATCTCCGAGAATAACCTTCAATACCTCTTTTATGTCTGCATTCTGAAAGTTAAAAGTTATATCTATTTTTTTACCTTCGGGCAACTTTGTATAAATGGATTCCGTTTCTACCATTTTTTGTGGATAAATGACCTCACTGGGCGCATGTTTCTCCTCTTCCTCCTTGGATATTTTACGTGAAGGTGATATCTCCCATTCCCATTGCCGGCTCTCTGATGTTACTTCTTCTTTGACAGCAACAGCTTCCTTACTCTCCTTGTCAGGAACTGTTTTGCAGCCAACTCCAATGGTCAGCATTGTTGAAAGTAAAATTAATAGGATATTTCTTGTCATAATTCAGGCAGCACAAAAAAATTTACGATATTCTATAATAATGTATAAATTCAATACGTACAGAATTCGAAAGATAAATACACATATCTTGCTTGTCATTAACACTTTATAAAAAAAATAGTATATTAATACCATAAAAAAAGCAAGGAACTTATGGGGTCACACCTTGATTTGTGAATTTAGCTTTGTTAATCTCTTATTAAGTTTATCATCTTTACAAGGAACTTATGGGGTCACACCTTGATTTGTGAATTTAGCTTTGTTAATCTCTTATTAAGTTTATCATCTTTAGATATCTTTGATTTCATAACAGTTACTCGGCGACTTATTGATGAATAACCAAGACCAAACAAATTACCTATTTCATGGTTACTATACCAACCAGTACTCCATAAAAGATAAATTAATAAATCGCGATTTAGTTTATCTGATTCACTTATTCTGGAGGATTGTAAAAAAATGTCTGTATCACATTTTAAAACCTTTGCAGCTTTCATTAAAATTGTTTCAGGATTGGTATCCCTTAATACTCGACGTTTCTGAGGAATTTCAACATCAGGGTTTTCTGTTAAATATTTAGCCTTTATACGGTCAACAAACTTCTGGGAACCCAAAAAAAGGCCATGCCGGAAATCTTCCCAGATTCTGGTCTCTTCCCTGGAATAACTCTGTACCATTTTCCTGTATGCCAAGTGCTTATCGTTTGTATCTAATAATGAATGAATTGGCTTTGTATACACCCACTCCGGCGACTTCTTGCCATAGGCATAAATTGGATAACTACTCCATGGATAGTCTACCAGCCTACTGACAATACCTGCTCGTAAAGGATTTCTATGGATATAGCAAGAAAGATGCATAAGGTATTCATCATTTTCTATAAGAAAGCTTTTGAAGCGTCCTTGAAAAAGATGACCATTTCGTTTGTGTTTAATATTGTACTGACGTGTATAAGTGGTACCAAACCATTGCATACTTTTGGAAATA
The DNA here is from genome assembly GCA_018670825.1 of Candidatus Scalindua sp. Taxonomy (GTDB): domain Bacteria; phylum Planctomycetota; class Brocadiia; order Brocadiales; family Scalinduaceae; genus Scalindua. The sequence continues at coordinate 28,956 of JABHIW010000176.1, forward strand.
TTTGGTTTGTTTGTTTTAAGCAGCAGATGATAATGGTTGTCCATGAGGACATAGGCGTAAACCTCTACCTCAAACCTGTCCGACATTTTTCCCAGAGTGTCCAGGAATGAAATACGATCGTCCTTATCACTAAAAATATCCCTTCGTTCATTGCCTCGTGATAAGATGTGATAGTAAGCTCCTTCAAATTCAATACGCCATGGCCTTGTCATAGCAGGAATGATAGCAGACTATATTTAGTTGTCAAATATATAATCACTAATCAAGGTGTGACCCCCATATCCCTCATCATGACCCCCATATCCCTTCCTTCTATTTGTGATCACTCTATTGTTGCACTAAAATATGATCCGGATTTTGCTGAAAATCCATGTTCCAGAGTTACGATTTTACCTGCTTTGAATGTTACGTCTGCACCGCTCTCAATTATATAGTCCGATCGTGCGGTTATTGAATTCTCCGCCAGATAATCTCTTACTTCTCCAGTGAAAATAGTTTCATTGTCCAGGACCAAATGAGTTGGTATATTGGGATTTGTGCCCGCAAAATATTCTTCAGAATTAGATGCTCCATCATTATCAGGGTCATCGTCCGCGTCGTTAGACAGTGGATCCAGCCCATTATCAAATTCCCAGCCATCCCACATCCCATCGGAATCTGTATCGCTATTAGTGGGATTAGTGCCGTTTATAAACTCGGCTACATTATTAAGCCCATCATCGTCATCATCAAGGTTACCATTTAAAATAGAGGTCCGTAATTCGATATTACCTATCTCATCATAATTATAGTAAATATATGTTCCGTCAGACTGCTCCAGTTCCACAGTTTCTAAACGATTCAGGTCGTCATAGGTGTAGGTATTCGTGGTTTGAGCTGCAAATAACGGTGTCGCAGCAAAGCAACAAAGTACAAGAGCGATGATTATAAACAGATTAATTTTTATTTTCATAGTAATACCTTTCTTAATTATTGTAATAGGTATGGTGTCCCCAGAAATTTCGATTTAGATAAAAGATCAATCAAAATGATTGGCAGGCAATGACTGCCCTACTCACCATAATCTGTGTCTTTGTATTGCTCATATCGTCTCCACCCCAATCTGGTGAATAAAGCCCTCCTTCACACACCTGTGAAACGTTGAGTGTGGCCAGTCCTTAACGCTTCTTACTAATTCATGTTTTACAGGATTAAAGTGTATGTAATTCATATGCTTATTAAAATCAACTTCATCACGGATCATGTGTTCCCAGAATCTTTTTTGCCATATAGTTGATTCACGATATTTGCGCTTTGCTTCAGTCATCCATTCGTCTTTATGTAAAAAGCCTTTGGCTCTTTTTGAAAACCCTGCCTTAATCATTCCCCAGCGTTTTGAGAAATCGCTGTCATCTTCCGGCAAAGACCATATACAATGGATGTTGCTGTTTTACATTATCTACCACATCATGAAGTATCTCCAAGCTTTCCGGTTTTGTTAAAATGCATCGCCGTTTGTACGTAACAACCGTAAAAAAGAAAGTTCCACCCGGAACAAATGATCTTCGAAAATTCGGCATATTTCAATATCAACCTTCCGCACGTTTAATTTGTAGGGCAGGCATTGCCTGCCGATCCAAAATATAATCCACCGGAACAAATTACATACGAAAATACAAATGAAAGGCAGGCAGTGCCTGCCCTACTTAGCTGAATGCCTACCCTACTTGACTACTTAGATTGAATATGTAGGAGTATATAGCCACCTACCGCGAAATATACAAATGTTATTACAGCCATTAATAGCCACATTTTAAAGGCAAACCTTATACGCATTTTTTGGTCACGGATAAAATCATCATCATTGTCAAGTTTATTGAACATATATGAGATTCCTTTTGATGCGTTATTAACTCCTGGGCCTAAGTCTCCCCAAGTGGTAAGATCACACCATCTGTCGTATTTGGTTTTTTTAAGATAGATGTAAAGCTTTCTTGAATTATAACAATCCAATACAAAGAAGCACATAACTCCAAATAAACAAACTCCAAAAACCCCCATATATATAGTTACTAAAGTATCCATTTGTCTAGTTGCCACATCCACCGTTATTGTTGGACCATTCGTTTACCGATGTATGAGTAACAAAAGCATGAAATTCTGGAGTCCCCGCGCTAATACCAGGGCTAACGGTATAAGATCGCTTACTACCTGTATCAAATGGTATATTAACCTCTCCTCCTGCAGAAACTACACCATAAACATTTGCAGACCCACCAAATGTGCCCGCACCTCCATCTAAGTCATTAATATTATCATTATTAGAATATGTAATATCCCCAGTTAGAGAGTGACCAGAACCGATATAAGCACCTGTACCAACTACGTCATATGTACCATATTGGATTCCATTTTTTCTGCTATAACCAAAAACTATACCAGTCCCTGCCGTTCCTCCTTTTCCTCTCCCACCATTCCAACTAATCCCAAGCTGAACTGTCCAAAGCCCCTCAGGATCAATAAACATAACCGGATTATTTTGGACATATCCATAAAGATTTACATCACCACCTGCAAACCCTATCGGATCCTCAGAGATAAAGCGGCCTGTTTCAGCATCGTAGTACCTTGCCCGCATGTAGTATAATCCGTTCTGCTCCAACATTATACCGTACTTGCCTACAAATTTAAAGGGCTGAGATAAAGTCTCTTCTTCATTCGCCAGCCTGCCAAATGGGGTATAGGCGTATTTGTTTATAATAGTTCCGGTCTGGTTTGTGATTGCTATAGTATTGCCGATTGCATTGTAGTGATATACATTTACCTGATCCGATGGCGTTACCATGGCAAGCAGTCCGAAACCATGTAGCATTAGGGTCAGGTCTTTATTCTTGATATATCTCTCTTATTTAGCAACCTGCTTACTGTTGAGTAATGAATTCCAAGATGGTCAGCAACCTCTCTCTGGCTATATCCGTATTCATATACCGCTTCTGTTATCCTTCTGTCTCTTTTTAATTTTTTTCCAAATAATTCAATAAGACTCGGCCTATCGACATACCTCTGGTTCCTTGGTATTTCAATTATATCTTTGCTTTCTTTAACATATCCAATTAGCCTGTCAACAAAATCAATATCACCAAGAATACTCTGGCCTTTTAATTTCTTCCATATCGTTTTCTCTCCTATTCCGGATCGCACAAAACCCCTATATTCCTTTTCTGCATCTCTTCTTTTTTCTCCAAATTGTTCCAAGACACAATCTGTCGTAAGGCAGTTGTGTGGTTTCCCTAAACCACCAGTAGCCTTATAACTTGTCCATTTCCACTCTTTAGGTAAATTTACTGCTCTTGCTCTTACAGGGTTCAAAACAATATATCTACAAACCTCAAGAAAATGGAGCTCCTTCTGTAATAGTATAGCCTTATATCTTCCCTGAAAGACGTGACCAACCTTTTTGTTTCGCCTATTATATCTTTGTGTGTAAACACCGTTTAACTGCCTCATCCCATTTGAGAGATTACCATCTGGTGTTTCAATAAGCAGATGGTAATGATTGTCCATAAGACAATATGCGTGGCAAAGAAAATTATATTTGTCATTTACTTTATCCAATGTATCAAGAAATATCTTGCGGTCCTCATCACCCGCAAATATTGATTTCCTTGCATTTCCCCTGGATGTTACATGATATAAAGCACCATCATATTCTATTCTTAAAGGCCTTGCCATATTGTTTGTATATCATATAATTAATGATTTATCAAGAATAAAGACCTGACCCCTTTCTTTTAATGTCTCCATCTTCAGGAAGGGTTTTTAGTAATGTCCCATTGGCGTAGCCAATTTTAAAATTTGTAAATATTGTTTTGTCTGTGATCTTTCGTTTTTCTGTAAGGTATTTGAGGCCCTTGTCATCTTCGGTAAAAGTAGTATGGTAGAAGTCTACTACTCGTTTTAATAGTTTCTGATATTCGGGTTGAGAGTTACAAGTTACGGGGTTACGTGGTGAGGTCTTCGAGTTATGAGTTGTCCGCCTGGCTTTTCCATTTGTACTGGCAGGTTTCGAGTTGTTGGATAGTTTTTCGATAGCATCTTTAAATGTGACGTTGTCGTGTTTGACTACAAATCCAATCACATCACCACCGGTTGTTCCTTTGCCGTTATTGGAACAGCCAAAGCAGTTGTATAGCTGTTTTACCGGGTCTACGGTAAAGGACGGTGTTTTCTCTTTGTGGAAGGGACACAGGCCGATGTAGTTCTTGCCTTTTTTCTTTAGCCGTATCCCTCTGGATTTTATAAGGGCTACTATGTCATTGGACTGTTTTACAGACTCGATCTGCTCTTTGTTTATTAGCATGGTTTGGTCTCCTGTTTTTATTATTTCTCTCGTTATCTCTTTTTGTCCTGAAGAGTATATCTCTAAGATGGTTCAGACTTTCTCTGAGATCGAGTGGGTTGACTGTCGCTTTACCCGTCCGGTAAGCCTCGTCAAGCTCCGGGAGATTCTCGCCGGTTATACGGAAGGCCACAATTTCCCTTCCGCCTCCGGATAGATAAACTTCAGACAGCTTGCCTCCTTTGGACAGGTAAAATGCCCCACGGAAGATGTCCGTTGTTTCAAGCATGGTTTGCATAGATGTTCACCCCCTCTCAAAAGATTGGTTGTTTCTAGCCTTCTTGTTCTTGTTCAAGGAATTGGATAGCTCTGATCTGTAGATTTCCTTTTCTCCCCTCGATCAAAACTTTGTCGCCTATTTCAAAGCCGTTCTCTTTCAGCCACTTACCGCTAAGGTTAATAAAAGGATGGTTTGGATTACTGCCTGGTTTGCGAGTTATGGATAGTACACGTGATAACACTAATGGTTCTCCTTGTAATTTAAGGAGGGATTTGGTAGGATTAGCCAACACAAACAAAGAGGGCCGAAAGGGTCTTTTCGTTTGATGTTCCAGGCTATTAACCTCGTCCGCCAAGACAATGATGGTTAATAGCCTTTTTTCTTTCCTCAAATCCCTCTTGAGTTAATTTTCCAAAAATAGTGTCAAGAAAATAATACCTCCTTATGCAGGACTTATAATACTACATGATGAAGTTGTGTGTCAGGCTATTTCTAAAAGTAAGGTAAAATAACCACACTATGCCACAGAAAGCTAAATACAAATTAACACCGCTTATTTTAGGAAGCGAGTCTGTTGGACAGCGTATTACTCTTTTACGCAAGGAGAGGGGATATACTCAAAAGGAGCTGTCAGGTAAAATTGGTATTACTCAAAAACTCCTTTCTGCTTATGAGGTAAACAGATTGAAGCTCAGTGCCGAGATGGCTATCAGACTTGCAAGCGCTCTTGAAGTATCTGTCGATGAGCTTTTTGGATTAAAAAGCCAGAAAAATGGTAACAGCAAGCCAAGTTTAAAAATTCTAAGACGTCTAAAAAAGATTGAATCACTTCCAACATCGGAGCAAAAAACACTTCTCAAAACTATAGACATGTTTCTCAAGGCAGCTGAAAAATAGAACAGGAAAGAAGTATTATTTGACATATTAATCACTCAAGGCTATTCTTAGCAAATAACAAACGAAAGATAATAATAATTTACCAGGAGTAAGCCGGTGCCGACAACAAGCTATCAACACATTATCACCGAGATAAAAGAGTTGGACTTATCTGATCAGCTACGCCTGCTGGAAGAGATGGCAGGTATTATACGAAGCAATGCCAGCCCTCTCAAGACCAGAAGTATCCTTGAGCTACAAGGTAAGGGAAAAGATATCTGGGAAAACATTGACGCTCAGGAGTACATAGATAAAGAGAGATCATCGTGGAGTGGCTGACAAAATTACAGGGCAAAATTGTTGGACTTGATACCGCCCCGTTAATCTATTTTATAGAAGAACATACTACGTATCTCGGGGCCATAAAAGAATTTTTTGAAACTGTGGATAAGGGTGAAGTCAGTGTTGTTACTTCCACCATAACCTTAACAGAAGTTTTAGTCCATCCACTACGCTCTCAGAACGTGGATTTAGCAGCCGAGTATCGTGATATACTGCTTAATTCAAATATAACAACCGTTGACATTTCAAGTGACATTGCAGAATATGGGGCCCTCTTACGATCACAGTATAACCTCCGAACACCTGACGCACTTCAGATTGCTACTGCAATAAAATCAGGAGCCGGTTTTTTCCTCACCAATGATACAAAACTACCGAAAATCCCAAACATAGATTATCTTATCATGGATATTCTTGTTAATGAGAGATAATTGCATAGGGAAGCTAAGCGGGTGAGGGGAAGCGGTTTAAGGGGTAAGGCATTTTTTATCTCATGAACTTCCTTCGCCAAAAAAACCGTGTCAAGCCGCTCGGTTCTAGACGGCAGATATTCGGAGCCTCAATTTCTCCAAATATCTTCCTAAACCTTGCTTTCCGATAATGGACCCCATTATCAGACCTGGACACTTGCCTAACCCCTTAAACCGCCTTTCAGGAAAACATAATGTTCTTTATGTTATCTTCCCCTCTCACACCCGCCACGTCAGGCAAGCTCGCCTCACCGTGGCAGCTTAACCAGGACAAAGAGAAAAAAAGGCTGTTCACTTACGCTCTCAAACCATACCCCACCCTGAGAAAACCCACCCGTTCTGATTCATACATTGTATATTTTTTAGCAGTTCTTTGTTTCTTTTGCAGCCGCAGTTAACTTTAGGCACTTTAGTTCACTTTTAACTTTAAACTTTTTTTCTGGTGGGTTTGGGTAGAGTCGGTCTTGTCTTTCTAAAAATATTTTCTTTCCATTGTACCATGGTATCGTATATGTTACTATTATGCTTGAGATAAAAGAATATATTGATACCAACGGACATAACAATTTTGAGAGGTGGTTTAATCGCCTAAACACAAATGTGGCCCTGAAAATCAGAAAATATTTAGCTCGTCTGGAGAATGATAATTTTTCAAGGGTTGAGAGAGTGTGTGGCGGTGTTTTTGAATGTAAAATTAATTTTGGACCGGGATACAGGGTCTATTTCGGTAAAGATGGCGTAAAGCTAATTATCCTGTTGACAGGAGGCACAAAGAAACGACAACAGGATGACATTAAACAGGCCAGGAAGTTATGGCAGGAATATAAAAAACGAAGAAAGGAAGGTTAATATGGCACTTACAAAGAGTTTTAAAGATACTATTCAAGCACGGGCGTTACGTGAGCCTGAGTTTCGGGAGGGCCTTTTAAAAGAAAGCATTGAGTGTCTGCTGTCTGGTGATACTGCTACTGGAAAAATTATGTTGCGAGATTACATTAACGCAACGATAGGATTTGAAGAATTAGCAGAACTTACTGGAAAATCATCAAAAAGTCTTATGCGTATGTTTGGGCCTAACGGTAATCCCAGGGCAAACAACCTGTTTGGTATAATCGGAATGCTCCAGGAAAAAGAAGGCATACACCTTGAAGTCCATACAACGAGATAGTATTGCTCTCTCTAAAAAGTTTTTTTATTGGTTTCGCCGCACGATATTATGAAAGTAGGATGGGTTACACGGCGAAGGGAATAAAAAAGCTTTGATTCGCCGTACATGATATACGTCCGGGAGAAGCCCTCTCGGCGAAAGCGGAAAAAACATTCATGCAAATGAGGCGATAGCCGAATAGACTATGTCAGGTGGGTACAGGGTATGTATGAGGTGAAGGTAACATAAAGTACTTTATGTTAATCCGAAGGACGGAGTGTGGTGGTAGGTAAGAGGCTATGTCTGATAATATTAATATTATCTGACGTCGGCTCGCTCTTTTTGCTGAGCTTGCGTAGAGCAACGGAGCATGATCAACAAAAAGATGCCTGTCACCACACGAAGCTTCACCTCTTACATACACTGGACACGGCTGACATCCGCTTTGCCTTTGGTAATTACTCAATCGCTTGAATCTATATCCAGGTGTTCTTTAAAGGTTTCTTTTATGAACACCGGTTTCTACTTTCAAGCTCTGATCCTACTCCCCCCCCCCCATGTGACAATATCAAAGTTCAAAGATGACCCCATATTTGCATATTGCGTTTGTGGCTACCATATTTCATCTTCAAGGTCTGACTCTGATCTGTTTTGCATTTTCCGTTTCATGATGGCATAGTTATTTTCACAAGCATCAATATTCTGATGCCCGTTTGGGAATGTTCTTTGTAAAATATCAAGAGCACGCTTATACAAAGGATCAGCTTTTTCATACTTGCCCTGTTGCATGTATAGCTCAGCAAGATTGTTCAGAGTAACTCCGCCAGTAGGATGATCTGAGCCAAGGGATTTTTCTGTGATCTCCAGTGACCGCTTAAACAATGGCTCGGCTTCTTCATACTTACCATGTTGCATGTATAGACTAGCTAGAGTGTTCAGAGTAGTTGCGACATCAGGATGATCTGGGCCAAGAGATTTTTCTGTGATCTCCAGTGACCGCTTAAACAATGGCTCGGCTTCTTCATACTTGCCCTGTTGCCTGTATAGATCCGCTAGATTAACTAGAGTATTTGCTACAGAAGGATGGGCTGGGTCAAGAGATCTTTCTCTGATCTCCAGTGACCGCTTAAACAAAGGTCCGGCTTCTTTATACTTGCCCTGTTGACTGTATAGTTCCGCCAGATTGTTCAGAATAGTTGCGACAGATGGATGATCTGGGCCAAGAGACTTTTCTGTGATCTCCAGTGACCGCTTATATAATGGCTCGGCTTCTTCATACTTTCCCTGATGCATGTATAGAATCGCCAGATTGCATAGAGTATTTGCGACAGATGGATGATCTGGGCCAAGGGATTTTTCTGTGATCTCCAGTGACCGCTTATACAATGGCTCTGTTTCTTCATACTTGCCCTGATGCATGTATAGATTAGCTAGATTGTTCAGAGTATTTGCAATTTCAGGATGATCTGGATCAAGGGTTTTTTCTGCAAGCTCCAGTGACCGCCTATACAATGGCTCGGCTTCTTCATACTTGCCCTGTTTAATGTATAGATTAGCTATATTGCATAGAGTACCTGCGACATCAGGATGATCTGGGCCAAGAGATTTTTCTGTGATCTCCAGTGACTGCTTAAGCAAAGGCTCGGCTTCTTCATACTTGCCCTGTTGCATGTATAGAATAGCGAGATTGCACAGAGTATTTGCGACAGAAGGATGATCTGGGCCAAGGGATTTTTCTGTGATCACCAGTGACCGCTTATACAAAGACTCGGCTTCTTCATACTTGCCATTTTGCATAAATAGATTAGCTCGATTGAATAGTGTACCTGCGTCATTAGGATGTTTATTATCACGTGTTGCTGAATAACTATTACCAGTAACGACAATTAGCACCACGATAGCGGTAGTAATCCATTTTTTGTCTAATTTCATTTTGTCTGTTTTGTATTTATATTAGTTTATTGTTCCTATCTTTTTTTGATAGACAAGATCATAGATAATGCCTTTTTGTATGTATGCGACATAAGTAATGAGGCGTATGCTGGTAGTTTAAAAGGCCGGGCGGTTACGGTGTATGTAAGTGATGAAGGTAACATAAAGACCATTGTCTTTTTGGTGAGTATAAACGATGCGTATTTTGGCAGTCATGCAAAATATGTTTTTGACTAAAAAACTCAACAAAAATATAGCTGTCACCACACGGAGCTTCACCTCTTACGTACTCTATACTCACCGGATCTACATTTAACTTTTATGGTTACTATATTCCATATTCAAAGCCTGACCTTAATCCGCCATTTACTCTCCCCCCCAAAGTCCCGGCTCATTTGCAGTGCTTTTAATTGTTGATTCAGACTCTGGTAGCATTTTCATCATATCCAACCACTTATTTATTGGTATATCTCGAGCATTATTGCCAAGTAGCTCTTGGATTATATCCTGTTGCTCCTGCACCCGCTCCTGAGTCTTGATTGATTTTCGCGCACTTTCTATATATGGATTCAGCCATGCATCTGGTGCAGGAATGCCATTGGCTTCGATTACGTCTATAGCATCGCCACCTGCTCCACTTACGTCATATGCTTTAAGAGTCCAATTCACTAATGTTTCAATAGGAGGTAAAGTTACAATACCAGCCGGCATTCCCATCTCTATCTGGCCATTAGATGTTGGACTTGACGTGTTATCAAAATCAGCCATCCCCATTCCGGCATACAAAGAGCCTCCACCCGGCACTCCCAAATCTAACTGGTTATTAGATGTTACTGAAACACTTTGTGTAGGTGTATATGCTGGTTGCTGATAGCTGTAATCATTTTGGTACGACCTGGTCGTCAACCCTCTTGGGTCGATATATTTTAATGGATTATTTTGGACATACAAGTATAAATTTAGACCTTCTCCGATTGGATCAACACGCATGTATCGGCCTGTCTCAGAGTCGTAGTATCTATTCCAGTTGTAGTGGAGACCGGTTTCGCTATCAAAGTATTGTCCGGGGAAGCGGAGGTTGTTTGTAATTGTACTTGTTCCTGAGACCGTAGCCTTACCGAATGAATCGTATGTGGCAGACCATTTCTCTGTACCTGAAGTGTCTGTTATCTTCTGAGGCGTTCCCAGGTGGTCGTTGTGGTACCAGTAGTAGGTTGTTCCTTCTTTCTGGAACAGCGGATTTGTGCCCCATTGTGAACCCATCGCGTAGCCGTAGGTCTTTGTCTCTACTCCACTTGAATCGTACTCTCCAATCAATCCCCCATCGGAATAGAGATAATATATTCTTCCGTTTCCGTCGTTCTTCCACAGTCTCCTGCCAAATGGATCGTAGTAGTACGCTATAATAGGGACACCACTGTCGTCCTTAACTTCAGTCATTCGATCACCTACATCATAAATATATGAAGTGTCAACCGCACCGATTGCTTTATTAGTTATGTTGCCATTGTCGTCATATGTTAGCGTAGTGCCGCCGTAGCTGCTAAGTTCATTGTTCAGATTATATGCCCAGTTACCTGCAACCGCAGCAGAGGTGAGCCTGTTGCCAAGATTATCGTAGGTGTATGTTTCGTCCGTAACGATCGGGTTCACGGCATCTGTCAGACGATATAGTTCATCGTATGTGTAGGTGTATGAGCCATGTTCCGTTGTTTTTGTGGTGATATTTCCTTCTGCGGTGTAGACGTAGTTCCGGGTCATAATGTCAGTATCACTGGTAGTAATTGCCTTTACATGCCACAGGGCATCGTATGAATAATCAGTGCTACTGCCGCCCGGCAGTGCGATATTTGTCGGACTGTTCCACTCGTAGGTATTGTAGGTGATATCACCCTGTCCCGGTATGGTTATGGTATTCAAACGTCCCGCAGCGTCGTAGTTGTGGGTAAGCGTAACATTGTCAGGGCCGGTAAATGTTTGTGTCCAGTTGTCCGGATAGCTGTAGCTGAGGTCTTTTGATATAGTAGCAGTATAGTTAATTGTCTCTCCCGTTTTCCTGTTGAGGTCGTCATAGGTGTAGTCAGCGGATGTTATACTGTCATCGTATGACGTAAGGTTGCCATTGAAGTCGTAATCAAAATTTACGGTCTTTACCTCTGTGTTGTGATCTCCGGTAGCATAGTGTTTTGTGGTCTTAAGCTGTCCGAATTGATCGTGTTCGTAGGCAATCTTCTGTCCATTCGCATCAAGCACAGCAGTACGGTTGCCAACAGGATCGTATTCAAACGTCGTTGTCTCGCCTTCCGGACGTATCAGCTTTGTTTGGCGGTTGTTGTCGTCGTATTCATAAAGTGTGCTGCCGCTGTTCGGGTCAGTCAATCCGATGAGGTTTCCGTTTTCATCGTAGTCGAAGGTTGTTGTGTTCCATTGGGTGTCCATCACACCTATTCTTCTATTCATAGCATCGTAGAATGCGGTGGTTTCATTGCCTTCTCTGTCTGTAACTTTGAGCGGATTGCCGTTGTTGTCGTAGGTTACGGTTGTAGTGCTGTTGTTGGCATCTATAGTCTTTACCTTTTTTCCGGCCAGATCATAGAAGTGTTGTGTTATGTTGCCGGCTCCGTCTGTCAGCCTTACAAGATTACCCACGGAATCGTATTCGTAGTCAACATGGTTGCCCACAGGATCGGTTTCTCGGAGTAACCTTCCCAACGCGTCGTATTCATATATGTAACCGTCTCCACTGTCATCCTTACCGTTATCGACAATCTTCTTCTGAAGAAGATTGCGGCTGTCTGCGTAGTATATGAACTCAACCTGTTTAAGCGGATTACCGAGACTATCAAAGCTCCTCGTGTATCTTGTGTTCCCGTTATAGTCGTACTCTATGGTCTCGTAGTTACCCTTTGGGTATATCGTCTTGATCAATCTTCCCAGGGCATCGTAGCGATATTGAAATTCTCTGGTGTCGCCGCTGCCGTCATCGTTACTTATCGTCCTGGCTTCCGGATGGCCGAGTGCGTTGTAGTCGTAGTGTGTTTTCACCTTAGTTGTATTAACGGTATAGATCTCGTTCTTGAGTTTTCCGTCAGCATAGTATTCGTAATCAAAGTCGTTTCCTTCCGGGTCTCTCTTTGTTATCAACCTGTTGGCAGCATCATAGACGAAATTAGTAACATTACCGTTTTTGTCTGTCTGCTTTACTACATTGCCATTTCCATCATAGGAGAGTTCGGCAGAGTTCTGAAACGGGTCGGTCTCCGCTATCAGCCGGTTCAGTCCGTCGTAGCTGTAGGTGGTGATATTTCCGTTCCTGTCCTCCCGTGAAGTCATATTGCCGGTCTTGTCGTACTTAAATGTTGCAAAATTACCCAGCGCATCAGTCTCATTTTGTACCAGAGCTCCTGATACGATGTCCCTTGCCGGATAATAACTGAAGGTAGTAGTAGCACCGTCAGGCAGAACACGTGTTAGAAGTTTTCTGTTTACGTCATAATTAAGGTCAGTCGTATTCCCGAGATCATCCGTAATTGTTGTTTTCTGATTGTAGTGGTTGTAGGTGTATGATGTCGTAATTCCGGAAGAATCAGTTGGTGAATCTATTGTGGCTGAACTCAAAGCCCCTACCGGATTCGTTGAGTCTGATCCATCATAGTAAGTATAGTTTGTAACTTTACCGTTTTTATCCGTTGAACTTGTCAGGTAGAGACCGTCTGTATCATAGGTCCCACTCGTACTCAGCCCCAGAGGATCGGTTGTTGATGTGAGGTTACCATATATATCATAGTTATAGATGGTAGCGAATCCCGGTGCGTTTGCGATTGGTACTAATTTATTATCAGCATCATAATTGAATCCGGGTGCCTGAATTTTCTTATGCAGACTGCCGCCACTGTAGTATTCGTAATTTGTAACCGCCCCCATTGGATCTGTAACTTCCGATGGCGCATAGGGATTATCCAGTGAATCGTATTTATAGTTCCAGGTTTCATTCAATTCTTCGTTTGTTTTGGAATAGAGGTTACGGTCTGCGGCTATTTCCGGTTGACCGGCAGGAAAGTAGGTAAAGGTTGTGGTATTACCATTGCCGTCTATCAGCTCTGTCATATTATGATGTTCGTCAAATTTGCTCTGAGAAATAGTCCCATCTTTATGGGCAATACGGACGACATCATTATTATCATTAAAGAATATCTTACGATAGTAGCCCTCCTCATTCCACGTCTCCGCATATTGGTTCAAGCGACTGAACAGGAAATTAAATGTTGCCCCTTCCTCGTTACGATGCCAGGAGACTGTGTCATTCAGATAGTAACCCAGCTCAAGGAAGTTGCCGTTGGGCATGATATATTTGGACATGTTGTGATTGTTTAACTCATTTTCCTGATCTGAGAGATATTCATATTTTGTATCGTTTTGCTCAAGATCAGTGAAAGTAGTCAGGTCGTCTCCGGTATAAGTGTAGCGACAAATGCGCCCAGTAAAGTCTGTTACCGTCTCTACCTTACCTTCAGGATTATAAACCAGAGTAAGCTTCCTATTGCCGCCGAGTGAATCTGTAATTTCTGTAATCCTGTCAGGATACGTAATATCGTGGGTGAAATTCAATTCATTACCAAAACGGTCTATTTTCTTATCTAGATACCCATCTAATGTGAAGTGGTATTCATGTCCTGATCTCTTCTGTGTTACGATATAAGAGGTAGTGGTGGTTACTAATGTAAACGTGGAGCCGGGAGGGTAATCGTATATACCGTTGCCCTGATGAGTCAACTCATAAGAAATACCCTGATTGTCATAATACAGTACATCATCATCTTCCAGAGGAAGAATCCGCTCTGCGTGGTTCCATGTCCAGCCAAAACCAAATGGACCGTTATAAATTAACTGGTTCTTATATGTACGTACAACAGAGAGTGGAATTCCACGTGAAGCAATTATAATATCTGGTTTCTCTTCCTGGTAATACTCCCCTTTAGCCATATCAACCGGGTCACCGTCAGATGCACTTACTGTACTCGAATTAGCTTTGTTTGATTCAATTTTAGTTGTAGTACCTACCCCATTAAATACGGTAGTATAGTTATCTATCCATGAAGTATTAACGGACGGTGGGATATATTGGTTTACCGGAATACTGGTTGTTGCCACTACAACTGGATCTATTGTAACATCAGTTGATGTCCACCCTCCATTGTCCTGTCCAAATAGATAGCCATCACCGTTCAATCCTTCTGATATCATGACATAACCCGTATAATCTTTGTAAACAAGATTTTTTGTTTGAGCTGTTACTCTCGCACCACCTACTACCTCATCTATAAACAGTTGAATAATACTATCTGACAGGGCATTTGGATCTGACGACCCTTTTAATCCGTTGAGATAGTCAATATCTGCCTGTGTATTAGTGAAAACTCTAACGTCATTATTTGTATCCTCACTGGCCACCATAAGCCCTTTTATAGTACTCAAACCAGGAGTGTCTAACCAATCTTCGAATATCAACCCCTCATTATAAGAGGCGCTATACCCGGAAAGTTTTCTTGCAAGAACAAACAATGGATCTGTCCAGGCAAGTTGAGGCGAATTTGGGTTATTATACGGCAGTACAAAACCTATATTAGACTGTGCATCAATATTCCATTGAGGGTGGATGTAAAATTTAGATTCCTCATCTTTAAGAATATTGTCAGGAAAGGTGTATATAAACGTTGGACTAACACTGTCCCATTTAAACTTACCGTACATCAAATCTTCAATACGTGATGCATTATTGTGCATCCTGAGCAGAAATGTCTCTGTTAATATGTTTGCCATCCTGCCCAGGTATTCTTCACGGGTACTATCGACATAAGCGATGTCAGTTGAGAGGTCCTTCAAGTCAATTTTCATCTTTTCGATAGTTTTTTCAGAAGCGGTAAGAGGATCTAGAGCTATCTGCATAAACGTCCCTGCTTTTCTATCAGGCCTCTGTGTAGTAGTGTAGCCACCTCCAATATATTCGACATAAAAACTATCATTTAGACGGATCTGTGAACCTGTTCCTCCGGACATTATATTGCCATCCAATTTAAGAGCCGGCTTTACGTATACATTTTCTCCCGGAGGAACTTTACACATGTTGCCATCATAGTTGTCAATTATGTAGAGTCTGGTCGTTTCATCAACAGGAATGAAATCAAGGCAGAACCGTTTACCTGCAACTTGAGGGAGATATATACTCTTTTCAAGCAGGATTGAATCGTCTGTAGCATGTTTGAACCTTAGCGTTATATTCACTCTTTCTGAATCAGGAACTTCACTGGCAGTTTCAAAAGAGACGGTAAAATTTTCCGGTAAACTTCCGGGTAACAGCGAACTAATAGGTGCACTACCGCTTGCACTCGTCTCTGTGAAAGGAATATCTTTTAATGTCTGTCCCTGGTAATTGTCATGCAGATACTTCTGCACATCCTCCTCAAAAACTTCCAATGGATTTTTATTATTTTGTTCTAATACATAACTATCAAAATCAAATGCGAGTGCGGAAGGAATCCCATTAGCAAAAATGTCAATACCCGGCTTGTAGGTTTGCGCATAATTCCATGGCGACAAGGGGATCCAGTCACTAACCTGCCCTTCTCCACTCCCCCGGTAGCTATCTACCGGAACCCAAGCCTCAACATACACAAAAGTAGATTTATAAGGAGAACCATTGATATAAATATATCGGGCAGGAATATCTGAAATCCTTAAGAGTGTTATTAATAGAGAGCATATATCCCACGTATTACCCCTCCTGTTCAGATACGTCGTATGGGCGCCCATACGTGACCCATAATAGTAACGATCATACTTGATATTTTTGTAAACCCAGTTATATATCTCAACAGAGTCATGATTTAATTCTTGAGCTAAAAGCTGGAGTTCATTAGTAAACTCGCACTCCATTGTTTCAGCTGTATCTGCAGCTACAGGAGGATCCGCGTAAGCGGTTTGTTTTGGATATAACAATATGTTTCCTGTTAGTATACAGAGTGACAGAATAAACAGGATATTGAAAACCTTATTCTGCATTATCATTTTTGCCATATTTGTTATTCCTCTTTTTGTAATAAAAAGTGGTTATTTAAGTTAAGTCTTCTTCAACTCTTTTTCGCCATTAAGACACCAAGCCACAAAGAAAAATATTGGCGATTTAGTGACAACATCGAAATTCTTACGCACCAAGTTAATCCTTCGATAACTACTATTGCAAACAAGAATTGTGAATCTCAATCGTAATTCGTACATACTTCTACGGTGCATAGCCTGACTTTTCCAGAGCTTCTATACACAGCCCTGTCAAATAAGGATCATCGTTCCAGCTTCCATTGCTACTCTGTTTATCTAATATGTAATTGTAAGCAGCTAATCCTTTTATCCATTGAGCACCCCCATCACCTAAATCATCAATCCACATAATAGCTGCGCAGGTATCGATTAAACCGTTTCCAAAAGAACCATCACCATTTTGATAGTCACTTATCCATGATGAATTATAGATAGAAAAACCATAATATTCCTCTACTATGTTGTATACCAGACAGGACACAAATACGCTAGGATCTTGAGCTCGTACCCAACCAAATCGATCAGGGAAATTTTTACTATCAAGATAGGTTGATCCCGCCAAATATAAACGACCTTCGTTAATCATAGGATCAATGCTTCTGGTTGATAGATCAGCAGCCTTTGCCCCCAGGGCTGTACTGACAGCATCAAAGAGCAATCTAGTCCTTACCCCCCAGCCCTGTATCTGGGTTCCACTAATTTGACTTTGAGCTATCAACCTGTTAACCATTTCATCAACATTTTGTCCGTAATCTGCCAATAAAATCATCTTTCGTGCCAGGTAGTCATTGTTATCCGCAAAGTGTCCTCTGAGATAAAAGAGAGCATGATGTGTGCCGGCATCATCTTTCCCCATCAATTTATATGCATTAAGCACCTGGCTTGTTGCAAGCATACGCAGACGTCTCTTGTCATCCCAGTAACCCTCTTCGCTCTGAGTAGATTCCAGCCAGGCCATAGCTTTCATGGACGGATCACTATCTCCGGATGTCGTACTATCAACATCAATCGGCACGAGTGGAGATATAACACCTTCCGTACCATTAGCATCTACTGCTGTCACCCCGTAGAAGTAAGTTACACCTGACACGATTGCAGAATCAGAAGAGGACGTAGGCGTTGAAAGAGCCCCAATCCTTAATCTTGCCGGTGGAGGGTAGCCTCCATTACGGCTCTGGTTCAGGATATCGACGTCGAACGGACTGAGGCAGCGATATAAATGATAGCCTGATATTTGACCTGAAGCTGCATTCCAGGAGAGCTCAACGCGTTGAGCTCCTGAATCGAAGGATGCCAATGTGATTGTTAACGCATCCGGTATCGCACCCAGGAGGTAGACCTCACTTTTTGTTGTTGTCTCAATGTTACCAGCAGTGTCCTTAGCGAAAAACTGTAGGTTCATGCTTCTGTCTATTGTAACTACTATGGGCGACACGCCGGAATCTGTATTGCTACTATTAACAAAAGGTGGATAGTTATCCGTTGAGTAATATATAGTTGAGCCTGCCTCATCAGATGAAAGGGTTACGGTAAACGGCCCACTGAATGTTCCTCCTGTCGGACTGGCAGTTGTTACCGGTGGATCATTATCCACAGTAAATGATATGTCTATGCTGTCTGTATTTCCCGCCATATCCTCTAATACAACAGTGTATATATAGGTTTGTTCCACAGGGTTGGTTATGATATATGAAAGAGTTTGATCGTTATAGGAGCCACCAATAGTTGCCTGAACTTCAACACCATCCTCGTAAAGTTTAACAGAATATATGCCGGAATCGTCATCTGCAAATATTACTCTCAGTTCTAATGGACTTCCGTCGTTGGCCACATTCTCTCCATCTGTCGGATATGAGTCTACGACAGTTGGGGCTTTATTATCTTGCAGGCCTTGAGAATCATACCAGAACTTTGCGGCAAATTTAGCACCATTTTTAGCATGGAAGCCCGGCTTAAGAGCAATGCCACCACTACCAGCACGGAAGGTTGCATCACCACCACTCTCAACAACGAAGGAAGTCCCTGCTTCGATAGAATTGCGAGCCGTATATGTCTTGATATCTCCGCCTAGAACAGTCTCACCATTCGGTATATACAAGTTATTAATACCGGCAAAAGAAGTGTTAAGCATCAATAACGATATGATAAATGCTAATAGAAATAATTTTGATGTTTTAATTGTTGTTCTCATTCTTTATTGTTACGAGTTACGGGCGTTTCAGGTTACAGGTTTCAAGTTACGAGATTAATTTTAGATCCCTTTGGTCACTCAACGTTGATCAATGCTTCCAGCTTTGCCAATCTTGCATCAAAAATATCTCTCTGCTGTTCCAATCTTGCTTCTAATGCTCTGTTTTGGTTATTGAGTTGTTCAATGTATATATGAGCTTTTTCCAGTTCCTCCAGCATACCTTTTCTGTGTGATCCGACTTCTATGATCTCTAAACCATTTTCATCGATTTTCTGTTTTGGTACGGCCTTCAGATGTTTATTCTCCCACATGAAGTCCGCGTGTTCACGGATGGATTCCAGATCGTAATCAGGCTTGAATACATAATCAGCATGTAATTGGCTTCCTCTTTGATAGATTGCACCGTTTACGTCCAGCTTACCTTGAGGACTTGTTGTCCCGATGCCGATGTTGCCGGTGAGAAGGTCTCCGAAAATGGTGCTTCCAATATTCAGGTGATTACTTGTTGCAGGGCTCGGTACATCTGCGTCAGATCCAATAATGATATTATCGGAACCGGTCTCCACACTGTCACCCGCTTGGTATCCTATAAAAATATTTCTATCTCCATTGCTATTATATCCGGCTCTATAACCCGAGGAGGTGTTATAATTACCCGCGGCGTTGAAACGAAGTGATAGATAACCCGAGGCGTTATTATAATTTCCTGTGGTGTTGTTTTCAAGTGCGAGATTACCAAAGGCGCTGTTAAAAATACCTGTGGTGTTGTTCGTAAGTGCGCTACTACCAAAGGCACTGTTAGAAAAGCCTGTGGTGTTACTAGAAAGTGAGTAACCACCCAAAGCTGTGTTAGAATAACCTGTAGTGTTGTTACGAAGCGAGAAGACACCTGAAGCTGTGTTAAAATTACCCGTGGTGTTGGAATGAAGCGATTTATAACCTGAGGCGGTATTATAGCCACCCGTGGTGTTGCTATAAAGTACGTGATAACCAAAGGAGCTGTTAAAAATACCCGTGGTGTTGAAACGAAGTGATAAATAACCCGAGGCGGTATTATAATTCCCCGTGGTGTTGTAAGCAAGTGCGTTATTACCTAAAGCAGTATTTCCTCCGCCAGTCATAGTTGCATTGCCAGCACTCTTACCTAACAAAGTGTTTGAATCACTTGCCGTGTGTGTTCCGGTTATAAAACCGAACGCTTCAATACCTGCCTGATCAAGCGCTGTGTCTACCGTATGAGCACCGTCAACAAAACCCAGTGCTTCAACACCGGCTTTATCTAGGTGCGTATCTGTGTCTACCGTATGCGAACCGGTTACAAATCCCAAACCTTCTACTCCGGCCTGGTCAAGTGTCGTGTCTACCGTATGAGCACCATCCACAAAACCTAATGCTTCAATACCGGTCTGATCTATGTGAGTGTCAGTGTCTACCGTATGCAACCCTGTCACAAAACCCAGACCCTCAACTCCCGACTGATCAAGTGTGGTGTCCACAGTATGTGCGCCTTCTACAAAACCAAGGGTCTCAATACCGCTTTTGTCTATGTGTGTATCGGTGTCTACCGTATGGACTCCGGTCACAAAACCCAAAACCTCTACTCCAGCCTGATCAAGTGTGGTGTCAACAGTATGTGCACCGTCAATAAATCCAAGACCTTCAATACCAGTTTTATCAATGTGCGTATCTGTGTCTACTGTATGTGACCCTGTCACAAAACCCAGACCCTCTACTCCTGCCTGATCAAGTGTTGTATCTACAGTATGAGCACCATCCACAAATCCAAGTGTTTCAATACCGGATTTATCTATCTGAGTATCCGTGTCTACCGTATGCTCTCCTGTCACAAATCCCAAACCCTCTACTCCAGCCTGATCAAGTGTGGTGTCCACAGTATGTGCACCGTCAATAAATCCAAGACCTTCAATACCAGTTTTATCAATGTGCGTATCAGTGTCTACCGTATGTGCTCCGGCCACAAAACCCAAACCCTCTACTCCGGCCAGGTCAAGTGTCGTGTCAACAGTATGAACACCATCTACAAATCCAAGAGATTCTATACCGGTCTTATCTATATGAGTGTCTGTATTAACCAGATCTGCAAGTGTCCTGGTGCCCGCATTGATATCTGTAAAGGTCAGATTATTACCGGTATCCACATCAAGGTAGGTATTGGCGTCTTTCAGACCCAGCAAACCGCCCGGACTGTCAATGCCGATGCCAACATTGCCGTCATTTGTAATGCTCAACCTTGGCTGGTTATTAGTCAAAAACCCCAGACTGAAATTATCTGTATTTCCAAGTGTCCTGTCCGCTCCGGCGGCGTCACCACCATTACTAAAGAGTCCAATTCCAGTTATTGCCTCCCATGTTGCTAATCCGGATGCGTCAGAGGTCAGGACTTTGCCTAAACCCGGCACACCACCGGTAATCTTGACCTGACCTGCAACATCAAGCATAGCCTCAGGGGTCGTTGTACCGATGCCGACGTTACCGGTACTCAAATCCCCGTAAATCGCATTGCCGATATTCAACTCGTTACTCACGCCTGCGGCGGATACATCTACACCCTGTCCAATGATGATGTTATCCGCACCAGTGGTCAGGGTTGCTGCCGCACCCTTACCGATAATCACATTTCGATCTGCACCGGTCAGGATGGCCAATGCCGCCTGATACCCCAGAAATACGTTGTCTGACACATTGCTGGAATCGGGAACACCAAGTCCGGCCCGATAACCCAGTACTGTGTTATTACTGCCTGTCGTGTTCCTTTGTAGCGCCCACATCCCAGTAGCTACGTTATCGCTCCCTGTTGTGGTGTCTTCTAGCGCCTTTGCACCAACGGCAACGTTAAGTTGACCGGTGATGCAAAGGCGCATCGCATCTTGACCGATGGCTACGTTACCCATCCCCGTCGTGATAGCTTCCAGTGCCCTTAAACCAACGGCTATGTTACTATTCCCTGTAGCAGTGTCATTACCACCGGTAATAAAAACATTGTCATTATGAGCCCCGTCATTGATAATCGCCCGGCCTGCAACTTCCAGTGTTGCGCTCGGACTCGTCGTGCCGATGCCGACATTACCATTATCAAAAATTGTTCCTGAAACCAATTCCGTGCCATTCCATTTGGGAACATAATTCAGTGTATTTGTGCCGACTTCATCAACTGTATGAGCACCATCCACAAAACCAAGTGTTTCAATACCCGTTTTATCTATCTGCGTATCAGTGTCTACCGTATGCGCTCCTGTCACAAAGCCCAAGCCCTCTACTCCAGACTGATCAAGTGTTGTATCTACCGTATGAGCGCCGGCGGTAAAACCAAGACCTTCAATACCGGTCTGATCTATGTGTGTATCAGTGTCTACCGTATGCGCTCCGGTCACAAAGCCCATCTCTGCTATCTCGATGTACGTCAGTTTAATCAAATCTGCAAGTGTCTTTGTACCTGTAACAACATCCGTAAAGGTTAGATTATTATTATCATCCCGGTCAAGATAAGTAAATTCATCTTTTAAACCTAATAATCCTCCCGAAACCAGCGTCCCAATGCCTATATTGCCAATATCATCTATAGTAAAAAAATTATCTATTAAAAAACTTTTTCCTTTTGTTATAGTAAATTTGCCTGTAGATCTGTCTATCCCCATTCCGAAATCTATCAGGCCTTGGACTCCGAAGGATAAAATTGAATCGTCCGCATCATTTGTACCGGTATTATGAATATCCAGCTGAATTGGGGCCGCCGAACCATTCTTCAGCAATTGTAATAGATATGATGGGTCTGTCGTCCCAATTCCAACATTGCCTTCAACTTCTACATAAAGGCCCTCATCTTCTACAGCGAAACAGACTTCATTCGTAGTGAAAAACCCTAATGTTAAAGTAATAATTGCAATGATTAATATTTTTTCTGATTTCAGTATCATTTCTCTTTACCTTTCTTTAGTAAAAAAAGTAATTATTTAAGCAA
This sequence comes from Candidatus Scalindua sp., assembly GCA_018670825.1. Taxonomy (GTDB): domain Bacteria; phylum Planctomycetota; class Brocadiia; order Brocadiales; family Scalinduaceae; genus Scalindua. Next base: position 51,586 of record JABHIW010000176.1, read on the forward strand.
TTTTTCATCGTATGTTGTCAATGTAGCGGCACGATTTATCGTGCTTTGTCAAAGACGTGTTTGATGAATCAAACCATTACGTTTTTGTGTCGTATCGTTTATTCAATTTTCTTTCTGGATTTAATTATGGAAGTTAGAACAAACTGTGTGCCAAAGGTGATGAATGGTATTGTTTGCAATCGGTATCAGGTGTTATTAAATTTTGAAACTGTTATATGGTTGGTGTTTACGCTAATAATAATTATTTGTTTTCGGTTGTATTATTTGGGTGAAAGATGGAGAAAAAAAAAGGATGTTGCGTGCCATGTCACATAGGTGTGCCGTCACAAAAGTGTGCAATGGTGTACTATTTTGGTTTTCCAAGTGAGGCAATTATTTGGTAATGGACTTGGTGAAATTTGCATCGATTGCCAAAATCAGAGATTTCTTATGAGATCAGTACTACATTCTGGGGCGAGTTCCACATAGAAGGAGTGTCTATTTTAAACTTTTTGTTACAGCACGATCTATTGTGCCTTAGAGCAGCAAGGGTTTGATAAATCAAACCGCGACAATAGATACATTCAAAAGCGTAGGCAACTCATGGATTGATCATATACGAATATTATTAAAGTACTCCAAAGGAGCATTTTAATAATATTGGCCACACCTCGATTCAGGAGCGTTCCCAAATTGTTGTTAATAACGCCGGGGACACATGAATAAATTGATTGAACGACTTGAGTCTATTTTTTTATCTACAAAAATCGGGGAGTGCTTCCGTGAATGAACGACCTTAACCGTTCTTTGTTTGAAGGGTATTATGATTATTATAGAGTACTATTAAAGTAATAGCGCTGGAGTTCCAAGAGTGATATTAGACATAGCGTCATATTAAAACTAATATGTGTGAATGATATCCCGTCTATAGCAAGCAACTCGCTTTTGACGAGATTATTTTTCAAACAGCTCAATACTGGCATCTTGTCTTATAATCACGTACGGATAGGAATGAAAATATGTAATGTATCGAATACTTTAAAACATCTTCTTCAGGTAATTAAATATTCCGCTAATTGGTAATTCCTTATGCACCTCTGGTGCTGATTTCTTAGCAGTTGGTACTTTTCTAAAAACGCCGGCTACTGTCGTAACATAATTTTGTTCCGTCTTTTGTGATAGTTTCTCGATAACATTCTCTACTTTTTCTCTCTGAGTTTTAGTTGCCGCCTTAATCTGCAGATCAGCATTATCATTAGTAGTCACTTTTTTCAGAGTCTTTTTTACCGGTTTCTTTTTTGCTACCGTTTTTTTTGTCTTAGCAACTGTTGTTTTTTTGACAGCTGATACTTTCGGTTTGCTCTTTGCGGCTGTTTTTTTTGTAATCTCTTTTGCTACCGTCTTTTTTCCTGTTGAGGTTGTTGCTTTTTTAACAGGACTCTTTTTCTTCTGAACTATAGTGTCCTTCTTTTTAACAGCAATTTTCTTCTTTGTTGTAGTTTTTTTGGAAGAACTTTCAGCTTTCCCAGCAGATTTCTTTACTACTTTCTTTGGCTTATCATTTACCATAAATTTCTCCTTAATGATTGTTTAAGCAGCTTAATATTCAAAACAGTTATATCACTAATTTTTTTTGATATTGGACAGGGAATCTATAATTGTATATTGGTGAGATTATTATATTATCTTTCTATAGCATTTTGAATAAAGATACTATAGTTGCCGTCATATTATTACATCGAAAGTATAGCTACAAGTGGTGAATATATAGTAATTTAACGAATTATTTGCTTATGTCAATAATAATCCGTGCAATATTTCATATTCATTTGTTACACTGGAAACTTAAAAAAAAGATAATTACAAAAAAGAGCTGGTATTTAACGATATTTAAAAACAACAAATATAATTTTATCTAAATTGAACGATTTAGAGTAGTCGCATTCTTTAGGTTGCGTAACTTACAAGGAATACATATACACCTATCGGATGAGGATAAACGCAGGCTAAAGCCTAAGGCGACTATAACATATGGAATAGAATCGCTGATTTTAGGTTCTGTTATAAGAATCTGACACAAAACCCAACGCGACATCATGTCATGTTTTGATTTCCTGGACCTTTCTGATTTTCTCTGGTAAACAAAAAGAATTTCATTATTATAATTCAGATTATGTTGAACGAACTTTCTATTTCCAACTTTGCTTTGATTGATGAGATTACTATAAATTTCGATGAAGGTTTAAATATCTTTACCGGAACAACCGGTGTAGGTAAATCTTTAATAATCGGAGCGTTAAACTTCCTTTTGGGAAGTCGGACAACAAATGATATTGCCAGAAGTAAGACAAAGGACGTTTCCGTAAGCGGATTATTCTTTATTAAAAATAGTCAGATTAGGCAAAGCATCAAAGGGCATATTGACAAAATTGATGATGAAGAGATCATTATACAGAGAAGTTTAGATCAGAAAGGCCGAAACAGATGTAAACTCAATAATCAACCAATAACAGTCTCTTTGTTAAAGGAGATTGGAGAACTGTTAGTAAATATACATGGCCAACACGAACATGAATCACTTACTAATCCGCAACAACAACTCAGAACTCTTGATAGTTTTGGAAAACTTGATGATCTTAGAAGTGAGTATTCCACTATCTATAATAACGCATTGGAAAAAGAGAAGCGATTGCACTCGTTAAATGATCAACATAGCGAAAGAAAAAAGCAGTTAGAACTTTATCGTTATGAAATAGATGAGATTGAACGCTGTCAATTACAACCGGAAGAAGATAAAAGCCTGGAAGAGGAGCGTTACATTCTTGCAAATTCGGAAAAAATCCAAAATGTACTTTCTTTGTGCTCTAACAGTTTATACGAGTCTGACAATTCTATAATTGACGGGTTAAAAGATATAACAAATGAACTCTCTAAAATTATGGGTATTGATAAGGGGTTTGAAAACACTTTAGAGGTGTGCAACCAGACTATTTATCAATTAGAAGATATTGCAAATACACTGAGAAATGATGTTGAAAAGTATGACTATGACCCGAGAAAATTAGAGCAAATTGAAGAGAGAATAGAAACCATTAGAAGCCTTAAGAGGAAATATGGTGATTCAATCGAGAATATACTTTCTCATGGTGAAAACGCTAAAGCGAAGCTGGAGATATTATTAAAAGAGAATGAAGACACCGAGATAATAGAGAAAGAATTAAAGCAACTGAAAAACGCAGTAATTAATACGGGAAAAACACTAACACAACACCGTAAAAAAACAGGTAAAAAACTATCTGCTCTCATTAAAAACGAATTGACAGACCTTGGAATTCCTGACGGAAAATTTGATATTAACATCTCTGCTTTAGATAATAGTGATCAGGATCAGACGGAATTAGAGCATGCCAGCAGTTCAGGATTTGACCGAATTGAGTTTATGTTCTCATCTAATCCGGGAGAAGAGCTTAAACCCCTCAGAAAGGTTGCTTCAGGTGGGGAGATCTCCAGAATAATGCTCGCGCTGAAGCGACATCTGGCATTAGCAGATAAAACACCTGTCCTGATATTCGATGAAATTGACGCAAACATTGGTGGGCGGATGGGACGGATCATCGGTGAAAAGCTTAGTCTGGTTGCACAATCACATCAGGTTATCTGCATTACCCACCTGCCACAAATCGCCAGTTATGCGAAACAACATTTCAAGGTAAATAAAACGGTGAAGAGTAATAAAACTTTTGTAACTATTGATAATCTCTCTTCAAAAGAACAACTTGAAGAGATTGCAGAAATGATAAGAGGCGCAGAAAAGAGCGTTGTGACAAGAAAACAGGCGAAGGAAATGCTAGATGACGCAAAAAATTTTATGAAGCAGATGGTCGCATCTTAGCTTTCAATTCTCTTAGATCAATATCATAAAGTCTTCTATATTAGTAAATTACGCTTATAAAATCGTTAATTAGCATTGACAGAATCAGCAATAAAACAAAAAGAATTGTTTAAATTTAAAATAGTATTGAAATCTTTCAGGTTTTTGTTTTAATACACAAAATCACAAAATAAATGTTTTGAAATAGAAAGATTATTTGTACTACTGTTTGAGATAATGAAACGCCATGAGAACATTCGCTAAATTATTTGCAAAATCACCATTTGCACCTCTGCAAACACATATGCAGGATGTAAATGGCTGTGTAATTAAAGTAAAAGAGATATTTGAGGCGTTGGAAAGAGGCGATAAGGAATCAGTCCTAAAGATAGCTGAAGAAATTTCAAAACAGGAAGCGAGAGCTGATACAACAAAGAATGAATTGCGCAATCATCTTCCCGGCGGACTTTTTATGCCAATAAGCAAAAGTGCGTTATTAGAAATATTATCATTACAGGATGACATAGCTGACGACTGTGAGGATATCGGTATTTTACTTACGCTGAAAGAACTAACATTGAAAGATATATTCAAAGACGATTTCAGGAACTTTTTAAGTAAAAATATTGAAACGTATGAACTCATTAAAGTTATCATTGAGGATTTTGATAATCTGCTGGAAACATCCTTTGCAGGCCGTGAAGCAGAAAGAGTCAAGTCGATGGTTAATGAAGTTGCACTAAGGGAACATGAAGCTGATATATCACAACGTCAGTTACTGAAGAATATATTCAGCAATGAAGACCAGTTTACTCATGGCGAACTCCATCTGTGGTTATTAATTCTAAAAGAAATTAGAACGCTATCCAACACTTCTGAAAAATTAGCCCACCGTATCCGCAATTTACTAGATCTTGAATAATACTAGAGAGATATCACCTTGACCCCTGAAACTATACTCGTTATTCTTGCTTTAGTCATCAGCTTCTATATGGCTTGGAATATTGGCGCAAATGATGTCGCTAATGCCATGGGAACATCTGTAGGTTCTGGAG
>JABHIW010000145.1 GCA_018670825.1 Candidatus Scalindua sp.
ATGTTGCCCACCACAAACCACATCTCACTAAAGTTACAGCAGGTGAATATAAAGAGAAGAAATATGGGGTGAGTGAGGGGATTCGAACCCCCGACCCCCAGGACCACAACCTGGTGCTCTAACCAACTGAGCTACACCCACCACATTATTATTTAGAATTGACGACTATACGCCAGGGAGGATTCGAACCTCCGACCCTCAGATTAGAAATCTGATGCTCTATCCGGCTGAGCTACTGGCGCTTAGTTCGCAAATGACTTATAGGTCAATGACTTATGAGCTAAACACTTCTTTTAGTAGCCCACCAAAGAACCCTCACAAACGCTGTTTTTACGGTAAATCCTGCAAAAGCAGGGTAAAAACACGATAAATCGAAAGGGAATTATATATCTGCAAAAACAAAATTGCAAGAGGAATAATACCGCGCCTAATTCAGATAAATATCGTACTTAATTGTTCACACTACTCATTACATTGCCAACGTCTACTTTCCCAATCAAGACTTTCTCTTCTCTCCTCTTTCCACTGTTTCAATAACTCAGGATCAAAAATCTTCCATGCTGTTACCGCACTTCCATGTGATCGTCCGGGCAAAAAAGAGAAACTCATCGGTATGTAGCCTACGGCTTTATAATCTCTTCTATAAAGAAACTTCTGAGAATGGGTATAAGCCAGGGTAGCATCCGCTCTAAAAATCCTTATTCCATTTTTAAGAGCGGTTTTTTCAAATTCAGCATGTATTTTATCACCGATACCTTGTTTTCGATATTCAGGATTAACACATATCCATCCTTCATGTGAACCATGAATTGGCTCGTAGTACAACGCTAATAAGCCGGTAATATTATCGTTCTCCTTTGCAATGAGAAGTTTAAACCAATCATGTTTCTCATAAATCTTTGCCACCTCAACTAATTTATTTGCCCCCGCTTCACCGATCAATGTCGATAGAAACCCTACAAAGGCAGTTTCAGCTTGTTGATCAAGAATATTCTTCCACTCAAAGATTAATTCCATTCAAGATTCCTTTGACCAGATTTAATAATTGCTTACTATTATGATTATTTCTACGCTAACAACTTCTTCTGCCGTTTCTGTACCGTAACGGATTTTATAGTATAACTGAATTGTTTCAAGTGTTTTGTTAAAAGTTGAGACCTGGCCTCGGTACTTCATGATCGTCCTGGTTATTTTCTGTTTCTCATTATAGTATTATTGCGTATGCATTCGTTCAGATGGTCATAGTCAAAAGGTTTGGTTATGTACTCGTTAGCGCCATTTTCCAGGGTTTTTTTACGATATACTTCGTCTATTAAGGCAGAGATCATTATAATGCATATTTTATTATCAAACTGCCTTACACGTCTCAGGATTTCCATACCGCCCATCCCTCCCTCAATTATCATATCGAGAAGCATGATATTGGGTTTTAGATTCTTTACTTTTTCCATCGCATCAATTCCGTAGTGTGACACGATGACGTCGTGGCCCATTTCTTCCAGGAAGCTTTTAACCAGGAAACACGTGTTAACATTATCGTCTACAATTAATATTTTGCTCATATTTTCTCTTTCAGTATTGTCTGGGACAGCCTCTATTCCCTACTTGTTTTTTTTTATCAGATAAGCAAGAGAACGCCTTGATCAGAATGTGACACAAAATCGGTCTGGGCTTCGGTGTATCTGCCTCGTAAAACCATTAAATACTTTTCTGTATACATTTTCTATTTTTCATAAGGTATTATATACACAAACTACATGCCGGGAAATAGGGGATGTAAGGGACTGTCTGTGTTATAGGTCAGGTATCTTGCATGGAACAATTTATAAATATCTCCATTCACTCTCCATGCAACATCTGGTGTATTAATAGATGGAAATTGTTTTTAAGAGTGGTATGAAACCAAGTGAAAACCATCATGTCTTAACCAACAAATATGTGCCATGGCGCATATTTGTGACGGCACACTTTTGCGCCTTTGGCACAAGCTTCTTAATCGTAGGACACTATACCTGGTTTTTTCGGTATTAGCATTCTTATTTTTGAGGATATAAGTATGGTGTTCCCAAATTTTCTGTTATTGATGTAGTAGCGTCCAGATTCCGGACTTCTTGTTGTCTCCATTTGGTTTTTGGCTTTTATCCGAAAACTATTTTGAGATGGGTATAAATAAAATATTTATTGTTCATTGCAACCCTCTTTCTGGAACAGATAACGAGCCGTCACTGTTTTTTGATTAATTCTTCCAGGTGATTTGTTAAATATTGAGACCAACCTCAGTACTTCTTAACAGCCTTAATCCTCGTCCTTCAGTTTTTCTTCATCTTCACAAAGATCAGGGTACAGTTTTCTGATACAATCCGGACAGATCCCATGGCTTAATTCTGCTTCTGTATTAGCATGGACAAAGTCTTCTACCTGTTGCCAAAATCCCTTATCGTCCCTGATGTTTTTACATGACGCGCAAATTGGAATTATTCCTTTCAATTGTTTTATTTCAGCAGACGCTTTCTGAAGCTCTCTCCACCGTCGAATTGAGAATAATGCTAGTGCTGCCACAAGAAAGATAGACACGGTAATGATTTCATCTAGTTCAGCGTTTTCATGTTGCCTTGAAAATTCTACAATTTTTTCCAGAATATCGTAATATGCTGCTAGTATTTAAACCGCAACACTAGAGAGAAGAATAATGAAAAGCTCTAACACTAACTTTTGTTTTACACTTTTCTCAGGAGTCTCGTTTTGTTTCCCATTCATGTTTTCTGCTTTACATGTAAGTTCGCAACTTCGCTTAATGGTTAGCACATTTTTCTGCCAGACCATCTTCAGCGATTTGTAGGATTCTTTTGTTTCTGAATTATGCCAAAGTTTAAGCGCATTGATGTGTGTGTATTGTTCTGTTTTGTGGGTGGAATGTCAAGGCTAAGATTTTAACGAAGAGTCTCTGAGTGCTCAAAGAAGAAAGGATCAAGGTGTTGAAATTTGAAGAAATAATGAGGCGCAGATAAAATGCTGATTAAAGGAAGAAGGTTTTGGATAATAGTAGCTTTTTGTGTGTTACGTGTGTGAATTGGGATTTCTACTAATCCCACGAAATACCCGTCCGAACGGCTTGGCCGGGCGGGCACAAAATATACAAAAGAATACTTTTGTGACATTTCGTGATATTTCGTGGGAAATAGAAGTTATCGGATATTATCCATTCTTGGTATCATTGAAGATGTCATTAGCTTCCTTAGGTGTTGCATCCTTGTGGATAATGGCATGCAGGGCCTTGGCCATAGCAACAGGGTGCTTATGCTGCCAGATGTTCCTTCCAAGATTCAAGCCGATAGCTCCTTTTGTCATACCGTCATGGACGAACTCAAATACCGGAAGTTCGGTATCAAACTTTGGTCCGCCTGCAATAACAACAGGTACAGGACAGCCTTCGGTAACCTTTTCAAACTCTTCACACCAGTAGGTTTTCACCATCTTAGCGCCAATCTCTGCGGCAATACGGCAACAGAGTGCTAAATACCTTGCATCACGCTTTTCCAGCTCTTTTCCAACAGCCGTAACTGCCATTACCGGAATACCATACTCTTCACATTCGTCTACAAGTTTTCCAAGATTGAGAAGTGTTTGACGTTCATAACTGCTGCCGATAAAGACTGACAGGCCTACTCCGGAGACATTGAGCCTTACGGCGTCTTTTATCGAAGTCGTAAGCCCCTCATTTGCCAGATCTCCTCCAACCACGCTGGTACCACCGGATACACGAAGGATGATCGGTTTGCTACCAACCGGGTCTATGGCTGCGCGCAAAACACCTCTTGTGACAAAAAGCGCGTCACAGTATTCAATAATCGGCTTGATTGTCTCACCAGGCTTCTCCAGATTATTTGTGGGGCCCAGGAAATATCCATGATCTATCGGCATGAACATACATTTGCCATCAGAACCCATTATTGATGAGAGCCTATTTTTCATTCCCCAATCCATCTTTACACCTCCATTTTTAAAATGTTATTTCGTATATTAATTAGTTTAAATATATATGAAATCCAAAGTTATTGTCGGGTAAGAAACCCGACCTACGGGTAGAAATTTAATTTTTTTGTAGGTCGGGTTTCTTACCCGACAATTCTTACCTATTTTCCATTACAATTAGGAGAGATAGCATAGGAAATTCAATTTGTTATGTCAACGGAAAATGTCAATAGGTAGTAAAGTGGTTAAATATTCATAAAGATATCTTTTCCCGACTGATTGAGCGAAAAAATCGAATCCGCTCTTTTCTGCTTTTCGGCGGTGGGCCTTGAGGAGACGGATAGTATCTCAAAGGTTCATCACACTGCCGGCAGACAGGGAAAGGCATAGAGTCCTTCAGGGTATTTTGCTTCCTTTCGGCAATGACAGAAACAGTATCATTGACCAGATTTCCGATGCTTGTAGCACCGGTCAGGTCGTGACAACATGCCAGCACGTCTGCTTCCCATGTTACAAAGGTGTGGAATTGAAATAGACCGCACATTTCGGAGTCTAATCCAAAGGCTTTTGGTCCGTATATATCCGAATCTTTTAAGTTTCCACCCCGTCCGTGACATATCGTCATATCAGCTCTGATATCCAGTTCATTCCAGAAACCGGCAAATTGCTCCGATTCATCACTGTTGATATCTGTCTTTATACCCGCTATCCTCACACCTGCATTTTCGCGAGATAGATCAACCAATTCCTGTGTCCGTTTCAAAGCGTCCTCAAAAGTTATCGTTGGGCATAGTTTTTCAAATATCTCTTTATGTATGCTGGGAAATGAAATGGTAATGGAATTTGGCCGCGATTCAATAAGCCTTTGTGAAATTCTTTCGTGTAATGATGCAGGATTTATCACTATTCCCACATCACCATTTTTTTTGCGGATGTCAGCTATCCATTCGAAAACTTTTGGATGTGAAAGTGGGTCTCCCATTCCGGAAAACGTAATGAGGCTTCCTTCTCTGATAAGTTTAGCTGAAACGGTATTGAATACATCTTCCGACATCATGCCTTCCTGTCTGGTTATCGCATCACGTGGACACATGAGACATTCACTGCCGCACTGGTTGGTGAGTTCCATGTCTACGGATACAAATGTCCAGTCAGAGGGCATCCAGTTTCTCCTTCCTGACCGCCTCCAGCCACGCGGTGCCAAAGCGTTTGTCCGGTTCCAGATAATGGCCTTCGCTCCACTCATTCCACGATGCAATGAAGGAGAGTTGTGGGTTGTTGGATTTCTTTGTATAGCTGATTGCACGGCCAAGAAAATCGGAAAAGAGTGCGGGATCTTCGTTTATCACAACAGGCCACCATGGATAACGTTCAGTCATATAGTACCCTTTTACGGCGGCTCGTGGTGTAGCATCCCATCCGGGCGATACGGATGGGAAGTACGTAAGCTCTGATTTATCAGCAAAGCCTTTCCATTCGCGGCTTCGCTTCTTTACCAACTCGCCATAATCCTGCTGGTACTTACCCTTCCAGTCAGGAAGCCAGACATAGTGGCTTACACTGTCAAACCCTGCCTTCTTAAACTCTCCTATCGTTGCAGGTGCCGGATTGATAGCCATCAGATGAAGACCGGGATATCCTTTTTTTCTTAGATAATCCTTTGCTTTATGGATTGCCAGGGATGCAAGCCCTTCGCCCAACTGCCGTAGAAAAAAGGTGCTGTCAAATATGGAGAGCAGAGGCATTTCGTTTACGCGAAGGTAGTTTGGCCTTGAAAAATATCTTTCCTCAAGAAATTTTATCAACTCCACAAAATCATCCGGGTCAGTGTAGACAAGTCTGCCCGGACCAATGTTATGACCGGTTTTGTGTTTTACCGGGAGTATTCCCCGGGGCATACGGTTTGCCCACATCAGGGAGAACGGAAAGTCACCGCCGCCATCCGTACCGAGAAATCCCTTGTCCAGCGCTGACTCAAAGACCCGTTTCCCCCGTGACCAGAAAACACTATGCACAAAGAAATCCACGCCATATTCGCGGGCAAGCTCGACCTGCCTCTGAGCGGTTGAAGGGGCGGAATCATCATACGTTCCATCAAGAGGTAGCCTTGGTTGATTGTGACCTGAAAACCGGGGTGGCGCATTCAGAACAAGGTCCCATTCACTCCAACCCGGCTGGAATTTACTGTCCCGTTCTGCACACGCATGCCAGCCAGGATACACATACGCGCCGATTTTTATATTATTGTCAGGATCATTCACTATATTATTTCCTATATTTGTTGGTCGGGTTTCTTACCCGATATTTTCTATTAGACTAGAATGTAACGTCAAATGTCATTTTTGCAAGTGGTTTTAATTTGTATCATTATACCGGTTTTTACCACACAAAGTTTCTAAAGAATAGTGAGACAAATACTGATAAGTGAGTACAGAGAAACCAGCTAAGAGTACATTATGGTTTTTTTTCATGGTTGACAAACAAACAGGCAGCAAATAAAATAGTGTGAAGTGTAAGGCTTTACGCTTGTTCAGGCATATGAGTTTGTATGTCAGTTTGTTTTCATGAAGAGGTTTGTTATTCTTTTTAATATAAATGGGGTGTTGGTGTCGGGGAAAAGCCTTGATGGTAAATTACCTAGTTTTGGGCTTATCTGGGTAGCTTCGCCACCAAACACCCCTTTTTAGTTCTTCTGAAAGTAAGTTTTCGATACATTTGTTTATTACCAACTCTTTACTCATTCTTTGACCAGTACTGTTTATATTTCGATATACCGGTGCTTCACCACTTGTAGAAACTTCTCGTGAACAACATAAAACTTGTTATAGAGTATGATGGTACGAATTATGCCGGTTGGCAACAGCAGAAGAATGGTATAACAATTCATGGAAAGCTGACTAAGGCGATAGAGAGAGTTGTTAATGAAGAGGTGACGCTTCTTGGTGCGGGAAGGACAGATGCCGGTACTCACGCAATTGGTCAGGTTGCCAATTTCAAAACAAAATCAAGTATTCCTATCTATAATTTAGTCAAGGCAATAAATTCTTATCTTCCGAAAGATATCGTAGTCAGATCTGCTAAAAAAGTCCCTGAGAAGTTTCATTCCCGATATAGTGCACAATCAAAGATCTACTGTTACACTATTTTAAACAGCAATATGAGAGATGCAATCGGCAGAAATTATTGTCTTCATTACAGTATGCATTTAGATATTGAAAAAATGCAGAAGGGTGCAAAGGTCTTAGTTGGTAAACACGATTTCAGCGCTTTTAAGTCAAAATCAGATGTTATCAGTAGTGTAAGGACTATAATGAAACTGGAGATTAAGAAGAGGGGAAAGTTTCTAATATTTACGGTAGAGGCAGACGGTTTTCTGTATAAAATGGTCAGATCAATTGTCGGAACGCTGATTGAAATTGGCAGGGGGAAGATGACGATAACAGAATTTAAGAAGATAGTTAAATCGGGGGTCAGGGCAAAGGCCGGGAATACTGTTCCTGCATATGGTTTATGCCTTTTAAAGGTCAAGTATTGACGATACAGTTTTAACTTGCTAATCAAGAAAGACATTTGTTAAAATGCAACGTTATTCAAAAAGTGAAATATAATGACGAACAGCGAGGTTAATATGTCGATTAGTATTCAAGATTTTTCTGAAATAGATTTAAGGGTAGCGGTGATAACGGCCGCTGAAGAGCATCCGAATGCGGATAAACTGCTGGTACTAAGGGTTGACGCAGGGGATGGAGAGAAACAACTGGTTGCTGGCATAAAGGGCCATTACAGTACGGAAGAACTGATTGGCAGGAAAATCGTTGTTGTCAACAATCTTGCACCGGCTGTTTTAAGAGGTGTAGAAAGCCAGGGTATGCTTCTTGCCGCAAGGGATGGCGATCAAGTGGTATTGCTTACCACAGAGAAAGACGTAGGGCCCGGTTCCAGGGTACAGTAAAAGTAACTAGAATAGAGCGGATATTCCTTTATTTTCTATATAACAAATCATGGAAAGACTACACAAATTTCTTGCAGAGGCAGGGCTTGGTTCCCGGCGTAAATGTGAAAGTTTGATAACATCAGGACGTGTATCAATTGATGGTAAACGTGTAACTAAGTTAGGTCAGATGGTAGATCCGGCTAGGAATAGTATCTCTTGTGACGGCGAGTCTATAAAAAGACAGAAAAAAATATATTTCCTGGTCAATAAGCCTAGAGGATATGTTTGTACAAATGTCGCACACTCTAATGATCCAAGGGCCATCGATTTATTAAACTATATAGAGCAGAGAGTATATACGGTAGGCAGGCTGGATAAAGATAGCGAAGGGCTTATTATCATAACAAATGATGGTGAACTGGCAAATCTGCTTTCTCATCCAAGATATGGTGTTGAAAAGACCTATTTGGTGGTAGTTAAAGGAAGAGTATCAGACGCAACGATACGAGTTCTCAAACGGGGTATCTGGATTTCTGAGGGTAAGGCATCGCCTGCCAGCGTCAAAATTATTTCCAGGAGATCCAAACACAGTACATTGGAGATAGGACTGAAAGAAGGAAAGAATAGAGAAATCAGACGCATACTCGCTAAAATAGACCATCCGGTAATTTCATTGAAAAGAACTAAAATCGGACCTTTGAAAATGCACTACAGCCTAAGGGTCGGAAAATACAGGGCGCTAAGCAAGGAAGAGGTTGAGAGTTTGTACGCGCTTGCAGTTTCCTGTTAATTTTTTAGTAGATCACAAAAAAAGACGGAGATATATAAATGACGCAGTTAAAGCAGGCACGGTTAAACAAAATAACACCTGAGATGGAGCGGGTTGCACAGCTTGAGGACTGTGATGTTGAAACATTAAGGTCGAACATGGCTGAAGGAAAGGCTGTAATTCCATGCAATAAGAAGCATTCGATAAAGAAAATCTGTGGTATCGGCAAGGATCTCAGGACTAAAGTAAACGCAAACATTGGTACATCAGCAGACTATCATGGAGTGGAAGAAGAGCTGGAAAAACTTCGTGCCGCTGAAGACGCACAGGCAGACACGGTGATGGACCTCAGTACGGGGGGAGATCTTCGTGAAGTCAGGCTGAGGATAATGGAAAACTGTTCGATTACTGTCGGTAGTGTCCCGATCTATGAAGCTGCGGTTGATGCTGTTACGCAGAAACATTCCGTCAGAGATATGACTGCTACGAGTATGATTGACGCGATAAAGCGTCATTGCGAGGATGGGGTCGATTATATTACTGTTCATTGCGGCGCGACACATGGCGTCTTGAAACATCTGATTAATCAGAAAAGGGTATGCGGTGTTGTTAGCAGGGGGGGGTCTTTTCTTGTAGATTGGATGTCTTTTCATAAGAAAGAGAACCCGCTTTACGAACAGTTTGATGAGATATTATCAATTGCACATGAATACGATGTGACCTTGAGCTTGGGAGATGCATTGAGGCCGGGCGCATTAGTGGATGCTTGTGACAGGGCTCAGATTTATGAATTGAATGTATTAGCTGAGCTTACCCAGAGGGCGTGGGATGCGGACGTACAGGTAATAGTAGAAGGTCCTGGACACGTTCCCCTTAATCAGATTCAGTCTCAGATCCAGTTACAGAAGGAGCTTTGCAAAGGTGCACCTTTTTACGTTCTTGGACCAATTGTAACAGATATTGCTCCAGGATATGATCATATTACCTCTGCAATAGGAGGTGCCATTGCGGCATCCGCAGGAGCTGATTTTCTGTGCTATGTCACTCCGACAGAACACCTTGGTCTGCCGAAGCCTCAAGATGTGCATGATGGTGTCATTGCAGTACGTATCGCAGCTCATGCTGCTGATATTGCAAAAGGGATAAAATCGGCCTGGGAATGGGACAAAACCATGTCTCAACTTAGACGAAAGCGTGACTGGGAAGGACAATTTTCAACGTGTATAGATCCGGCACATGCAAGAAAAATTAGAGAAAAAGGCACACCACAGAATGCTGACGTTTGCTCAATGTGTGCTGAATTTTGTGTTTTTAAGGTGGCAGATGACAGTAACAATAATTAAACATATTGATATTGAAGGGCCTGGTACTTTTGGCGATTTTCTAAATGACGACGGCATCTCTTATGATGTAATAGACGTCTTCAACGGAGAACCTCTGCCAGGTTCCCTGTCTGATACCTCTGCAGTCATTGTACTCGGGGGGCCGATGAACGTGTATGAAGAGGATAAACATCCTTTTCTTAAACAAGAAAATGAATTTTTGAAAGAAGTTATCGAAAATGGGTTACCAACATTAGGTTTTTGCCTTGGTGCTCAATTGATTGCAAAGGCAAAAGGGGCATTAGTAAAGAAAAACCCTCAAAAAGAGATCGGTTGGTTTGACGTGTCGTTGACAGAGAACGGTTTGAGTGATCCCTTGTTCCAAGGGTTTCAGGGAGTGTTTGATGTATTTCAGTGGCATGGGGATACGTTTGATATTCCTGATGGGGCTGTTAGACTTGCAGAGTCAGATCTTTGTCCAAATCAGGCGTATAGGATAGGTAACAACATATATGGCCTGCAGTTTCATGTTGAGGTAACCGACAAAATGATTTATCAATGGATTGATGCTTATAGAGATGAGGTTGATTCTTTAAAAGGCATAGTAGATCCTGATCAGATTATTGCTGATACGAAAACAAAATCAGAGAGCTACAAGGCACAGGCAAGACTGTTTTGTGCAAACTTTGTTAAGCTGATCTAAATTGCTTTTTCTCCACTCCTATTAATAATGTCCAAAACACCAGAAATAACCAGACTTATTCCCAAAGAGAAAAAAGGCCTTATTGTGGTCATTACTGGCAACGGCAAGGGGAAGACGACTTCCGCTCTTGGTATGGCCGTCAGGGCTTGCGGTTACGATATGAGTGTCTCTATTATACAGTTTATGAAGGGAGACCTCTATGCCGGTGAGTGGGATGGTATAAAGAAGTTGGGTAAGAAAGTGGAGCTGATATCCACAGGTAAGGGATTCTGTGGTATACAGGGGAATCCGTATTCCCATGGAGAGCATAGAGAGAATGCTCAGGATGCTATTCAGCTTGCCAGCCAGAAGATGGAATCTGGCAAAGTTGACATTCTTATTCTTGATGAGATAAACAATGCCGTTAAACTTCGTTTAGTTGATGTAGAACAAGTCCTCGCAATTATTAAAAGTAAACCTCCCCTTGTGCATCTGGTACTAACCGGACGTGACGCTCACCCTGAAATAATTGAACTAGCTGATACGGTAAGTGAAGTTAACGAAATTAAGCACGCCTACAGAAAAGACATTGAACCCCAACCGGGAATTGATTACTAAAAGAGAATGAAACGATACCCAGAATTATTGGGTTACAACTATTTTCCCCTTGCATTTGGTATTTTACATTTCTACTATAAACCGTTTTCTATACCGTTTGCAGATTTGTACAGTTATAAACTCCATTGATTTATAGGCAATCAACCGATACTGAAATAGTGTGGGATTTCATAAGTTTAGGTGATTGCCTTTGTGGTAAATCCAGGACAGTAATATTTCAGGCAGGAAGCCTTGTTAATTATTCGAATGATAATATAAGGAAGGCCTATTTATGGAAATTATACGAAATGCGATTTTGAAATGTTTGGATGATTTTTCTTCTGATGATGATAAGCTTATCTCAGAGCTCAATTGCATTATCGAAGAAGTGGGTGCCGAGGTTTGTCAGGTTATTTTCAAAGTATTAACACATATTAATTTAGCACCTGATCAGGCAGAAGATCACTGGGAACAGGTTATCTCTCATAGAAATAAGATGAGTGAGTTGTTGGGCAGGGATTTCAATTTGAGAACAGCAATATGTGACTACTATTGCACAATCAATAAATCCATGAAGAATCCCATTGTAATTGAGCATCGTGTCCTGGAAGATGTGCTTTATTCTTTGAGATACGACAGTCCTACAGGCCTCTATTCTCGACATACGTTTTATGAAATGTGTTCGCGAGAAACAGCACTTGCAAATCGCTATGGTAGGGAATTATCTGTTCTGTTTTTTGACCTTGATGATTTTAAAGAGGTAAATGATACATTTGGTCATTTGGCGGGTGACTATGCCCTGGAACATGTTGCCCGGATAGTTATGGAGGAAATAAGAGTTGTGGATATTGCTTCGCGGTATGGGGGTGAAGAGATCGTGGTTGTACTTCCTGAAACGGGAAAAGCTGAGGCTTTTTTAGTGGCAGAAAGAATCCGTGAGAAAGTGGAAAATATGAAACTTGACTATAGTGGTCAAATAATCAATTTGACTGTTAGTGGAGGTATAGCAACCTTACCATTAGATGCAACTGATACGGAAGGTCTGTTAAGAAATTCTGATATTGCGGTTTATAAAGCCAAAGAATCGGGTAAAAATAATATTGTAATTTACTCTGATAACAGACGACGTTTCATTCGAGTAGATTTTGCCACGGATATTCGTGTTAAGGAAGTTTATTCCAAAGAGAAGATTGATACTTGGGAAACAGAAAGTGAAGACCTGAGTACGGGGGGGATTCTTTTTAAGTGTGATCATTATGTAGATCTAGGTACTGAAGTACAACTTCGAATACCCACTGATATGGCTGTTGAGCCATTATTGATTGTTGGGACAGTTGTTCGTGTTGAGAAATTAGGCTCCAATCAATTTGGCATTGGAATATCATTTATTAACGTAGAGAATACTGCCAAATACGAACTTTCAAAATGTATTAGGAAGTGTATATGTGAGAAAAAAGCTATCCGATAGATAAATTAATAATAAGCAATGATAATCATTGACATTATGACATATCGCATTTAGTATAATTACGTGAAACTTACACATTTTGTGATTGACGATAGCATAGCTATAACATTAAGAGTCTAATTGAAGTATTATTTGTTTATCAGAGTTGACTCGAACAGCGCCTGCGCTGATAGGTATTGGCTGGCGTGCGTGCAGGTGAAACAAACTTGTCATATCCAGACAGATTCGCTTCGGCGAACACCGTTACCAATAATTTAAATTAAATTACTTCTATTGTTAAGGATTGTTCCCGTTTGTGATATGTATGGATGTTATTTTTGTATGCGTAAACTATAATTCTGTGAGTAAGTGAAGACTGAAAGGTTACAATGATTAGTAAACCAAAGACTATGGAAGGCAGTTCACCGAGGGTATATATCAAAACTTTTGGTTGCCAGATGAATAAGCTGGATACAGAGTTGTCAATAGGTTCTCTTGCTAAGAGGGGTTACTCGTTTGCCGAAGATGAGAATGATGCAGACGTTATCCTCTTGAACACTTGCAGTGTACGTGATAAGGCTGAACATAAAGTATATTCACAACTCGGCAGTTTAAGATATCAAAAGGAGAGGAATCCGGAATTAATTCTTGGTGTCCTGGGCTGTATGGCACAAAATGAAGGAGAGAAGATTTTCAAACGTATGCCTCACGTTAATCTTGTTTGCGGAACAAGGATGTTTTCCAAACTTCCTGAATTACTCGAAAAAATTACTGAAAGTAATAAACAGATTCTGGCTATTGATGAAGACGGAGAAGTAAATTTTGACAGATTGGTTACTCAGAGACAAAATCAATACAGCGCTTTTGTCTCCATCATGAGGGGATGCGATAACTATTGTTCTTATTGCATTGTACCATATGTTAGGGGGAGAGAATTTAGCAGATCTGTTACTGATATCGTAGACGAGGTTAAGGGCCTTGTGGATGATGGATGTAAAGAGATTACTCTATTGGGCCAGAATGTAAATTCTTATGGAAAGGGGCTGACGGGAAAAGTTACTTTGGCTACCTTGCTGAGAGAACTTGATCCAATAGAAGGTCTGGAAAGAATCCATTTTCTTACCTCTCATCCGAAGGATATGACCAGAGAAATTTTAGAGGCTGTTGGAGAATTGCCAGGGGTTTGTGAATATTTGCACATGCCGGCACAGTCCGGTTCAGATAAAATCTTGAAGAAAATGAGACGGCAGTATACTTCAGCACACTATAGAGAACTTGTTGAAATGGCCAAGTCAATAGTGCCGGGTATTAAGCTTGCGGGTGACTTTATTGTAGGTTTTCCAGGCGAAACAGAAGAAGACTTTGAGGAGACAGTTAAACTGTTGAATGATGTTCGTTGTCAAAATAGTTTTATTTTCAAATATTCACCACGAACGGGAACCTCAGCTACAGAATTAATTGATGATGTGATAGAAGAAACAAAAAAAAGTAGAAATAATATTTTGTTAGAGTTACAGAAAAGAATAAGTACTGAAGAGAACAAGAAAATGCATGGGAAATCTGTCGAGGTCTTAGTGGAAGGTGAAAGTAAAACTAATGCAGGCAGATTAATTGGAAGGACGCGGCAAAACCAAATTGTTGTCTTTAATCAGCCTGAAGGAATTAATCAAGCCGGCACATCTTCTTCTCTGTCGGGCAAGCTAGTCAATATCGAAATTGTAGATTCAACGGACTTAACACTTTTCGGGGATTTAAGGGATTTTTCCTTCAATGAAATGGCCCATTAGTTGATGTCCTTTTTTTACCCTCAAACCGGTCTGTTCTGCATTTGATTCCGAGAAAGCTAATCCACTTTTATCTCCTGAAACAGCACCGCAAATGGTAAAAGGTACTGGCTCTGAAGTATGAGTTCTTTTACTTATTGGTGTATAATGGTCGGGAAGGATAAGAATACGAAATTCATCGTGCTTATTTAGCGCATCAAAAACAGGGCCGACAATTTTCTTGTCAATATTTTCAATCGCCCGAATCTTTTCATGAATATTGCCCTCGTGGCCTGCTTCATCCGGTGCTTCAATATGTATTAAAACCAGATCATGTGTCTCTATTGCGTCAATTGCATATTGCGCTTTAGCATCATAGTCCGTGTCTAAATAGGCAGTAGCACCAGGAACGTCTATAATGTCCCAGCCAATATAAGTTGCCAGGCCTCTTAATAAATCAACACCTGTAATGACTGCACCTGAGATTCCGTGTAATTTCTCAAAAGGTACTAATGCAGGCTGTTTTCCCTGCCCCCACAACCAGATCATGTTTGCGGGGTTTTCACCAAGATCTACCCTTACTTTGTTTATCTCATGATTTTCAAGCAAATGGTAAGAACTCTTCATTAAGTCTATTAATATTTCACTACCCTTTCCCTTTGGTAGATTTTGCGTTATTGATTTACCTATGATGTCATGAGGTGGGGTGCAATCCGCTTCTATCTTGATATCTCCGTTGTAAACCATTATATTGCGATAACTTTTGCCACCATAGAATGTTACGTTGTTGTCTGCCAATCTTTCGTTCAGCATTGACATGATTAACTTAGCTTCTTCATCTGATATATGGCCTGCACTGAAGTCTTCCAGTATACCATCATTTGCAGTAATAAGATTACAACGAACAGCCCAATCCTTTTCTCCCAGTTCGATACCTAAGCTTGCAGATTCAAGCGGCGCTCTTCCCGTATAATAGACTTCCGGGTCGTAACCCAATACAGAAAGGCATGCAATATCGCTTCCGGGTTTAAATTTTTTCGGTACGGTATTGACGACTCCTAATACTCCGTTGGAGGATATATTATCCATATTTGGTGTTCTTGCAGCTTCCAGAGGCGTTCTTCCGCTTAGTTTCTCAAGTTTGTAATCGGCCATTCCGTCCGGTATGATAACACATAATTTCATTTAATTTTGCCTTTCTACCTCTGTGACCTTGTGGGATTGGTTATTGCCTCTTTAATCAAGGGTGTTGTCTCTTTATGAGTTTAATTGTTTTTGTGATCTAAAATGAAGGATTTCAATGAAGATTCAATATAACAGACACCTGCGATTATATCAATACAATTTGAGTGTAAATGTCTATAAAAACACCACTTGCCATTATCATTCCCTATGTTTTTTTCTTGTCATGTTAAACCCACTTTGATAATATCATTTGTTGATTATAAGTAGACAGATTAATGCTGAAAAATGATAAGCCTAAACGACAAAGATATAATCTCTATTTTAGACTTTACGAAGGAAGAGATATTATATGTTTTGGAAATGTCAGGGAGGATGGAAAATGAAGATTATCCTGATATATTAAGAGGAAAGATACTTGCAAACCTGTTTTTTGAGCCTTCCACACGGACTAGATTAAGTTTTGATGCAGCAATGAAGCGGTTGGGCGGACAGGTTATAGGTTTTGATGAATTAGGTACAACGTCTACGGTAAAAGGTGAATCGTTAAGAGATTCTGTTAAAATTATTGAGGGTTATTGTGATATTATTGTTTTAAGACATTTTCTTGAAGGTGCTTCCCGGCTTACGGCGGATTCCGTGGGCATACCGGTTATTAATGCCGGTGATGGGGCGAGTCAACATCCGACTCAGACCTTCGTAGATCTTTATACTATTATGAAGGCAAAAGGTGGAATTGAGAATTTGTCGATTGGTTTTCTGGGTGATCTAAAGTATGGCAGGACCGCCCACTCGCTGGCATACGCTCTTGCTCATTTTAATACTGATATGTCCTTTATTTCACCTCCAAGTCTCAGAATGCCTAAAGACTATATTGAGGAATTAGCAATAAGAAATGTTTCATATAAGGAAGTTGAATCTATAACTGAAGTCAGTAATAAGCTTGATATCCTTTATTGTACAAGGATACAGAAGGAGCGATTTGCTGAGCCTGTGGAGTATGAAAAAGTGAAAGGACTTTATAAACTCAGCAAATCAGTTATGGATGAACTTAAGGTTAAAGATGATCTTAAAATCCTTCACCCACTTCCACGAGTGGATGAGATGGATGAAAGCCTGGACGCAACAGAATATGCTATGTATTTTCAGCAGGCTCACAGTGGTATTCCGGTAAGGAAAGCGCTTTTAGCCTCTATACTAGGTGCCATACAATGAAAAAACTAGAGGTTTCCGCAATTGAAGAAGGTACAGTTATTGACCAGATTGCAAATAAAAGTACATTCAAGGTTGCCAATATATTGAACATCCAGGACATAGAGCAGGTGGTGTTGATTGGTTTTAATTTGTCTAGTAAGAAATTAGGCAAAAAAGGCATTATAAAGATTGGTGGTAAACTCCTCACGCAGGAGGAAGTAAATAAGATTTCACTGATCGCACCGGATGCTACGGTGAATATTATCAAAGATTCGGAAGTTGTAAAAAAATTCACAGTGGATATTCCGGATTCTATAGAAGAGTTTATGAAATGTTTTAACCCGAATTGCGTAAGCAATCATCAGAATATTCTAAGCAGGTTCCATGTAATAAGTAAGAATCCTATAAGGATAAGATGTCACTATTGTGAACGTCACATGGGTGTGGATGATATAGAGTTGGTTTAAATGTTAACCAGGCTTTCGTATAAGACAGAAGAAAAGTTAGAAATTAAAATTAGTTTTAGAGAATGGAGAGAAAGATATGGTAGAAACAACAATTGAGAAAAAACTGAACAATGATATTCTTCAAAAGAATACATTAAGAAATGAAATTGAGGGATATGTGCGAACTGTTTCTCAATGGAGAGACAAGCTTGTTAATTTGAAAAATTTCCAAGGGCAGACAAAATATGCTGATTCAATTAAACGCTATGTTACCAGGATAGAGGGTCTTCGCGTAGAATTTAACCAGATGAATGAAGAGGTGGAGAAAAATATCCGTGAGACGGGAAAGTTTGCTGACGCGGATGTAAAGGCATTCTCCTCTCAGCTGGAGCAGGAAGCTAGTAAGTACATAGGCGAGACCGAAAAAAACGTACCTAAGAAAAAATTTAAAATAAAAATAAATCCTGCTCAGGCTAAGAAGAAAACAAAGGCAAAGTCAAAGGGGACGGGAAAAGGAGTAGGCAGTTTAGAGCAGAAGGTAGAAAAGGCGATTGGAAGAGTTAGTGAAGGGCTGGAAGAGGCGGAACGTATTGCAGGGAAAATGATAATATTGAATAGGAATCTAAAAAAGGTTGATGGGTCAGCTTCGGAAGATTCTTATACTCAGGAACTGAAACGTATTGCACGTGAAAAAGCTATTTATAGTTAGTCTCTTAGCTTGAGATTTCTATGCTGTATAAGGGGTGGCATGGGCAAACTTGCTCGCCGTGGCGAGTCTGCCTTGGGTACACGATTTGCCCGTGCTATTCAGAGAATTTGTGATAGTATTCAATTGGTGGGCGGAGAGGGAGTCGAACCCTCACCTCCTTGCGGAGAAGGGATTTTAAGTCCCTCGTGTCTGCCATTCCACCACCCGCCCATCCAAATACAAAAAATGGAGGCGGCACAGGGATTCGAACCCTGGATAACGGATTTGCAATCCGCTGCCTTAGTCCACTTGGCCATGCCGCCTCATATGATGATCATCTATTAAGTTGTGCTATTATAATAAGTTACACAATCCATACAGTTGCTACTCTATATATTTGAATCCGCATAACACCTTAAAAGTAACGCTCTTCTTACGGTAAATTATACGGTAATTTGAAACATGCGATTATATATCCAATTGCTCAAATTGCAAGGGGAATAATGTGGATTTGAACATAATCATCTATTCCTGTTCGATATAAATCTGGAGTGACTTTGAGAAGGTAAAAAAACAGCAAAGATACTAGATTTTTTTCAGCCGGAATAAGTCTTTAAAGAGCTGGGAATATGACTCTTCGAGGTTGACAAATGGGTGGATGGTTGTATAAAATCCTGAAAAAGAAAGATTTTAATGAAATGAGTAGTGATTCATTTTTATAAAGAATATTTTAAGTGGTATTTACCAAGATTAAAGACCTGTCCCCAGGACCTTTGGAGGAGTCATGAACATAGAAGAAATAATGAGCAAGGATCTTGTCACCATCGGAATGGATGATTCGTTAAAGACCGTTAAAGCAATTTTCGATAATGCGAGTATTCACCATCTTCTTGTGGTCGAATCAGATAAACTGTTTGGGGTCATCTCGGATAGAGACCTGCTAAAGGCCTTAAGCCCAAACATTGGAACACTTGCTGAAACCAACAGGGATACGATAACCCTCAATAAAAGAGTACATCAGCTAATGACAAGTAAACTTGTCACTTTAACACCCGACGCTGAAATCTCTGACGTAATTGAAATTTTCAACAATCATGATGTCTCCTGCATACCTGTTGTCGATGACAAGGACAAACCTGTTGGAATAATAAGTTGGCGAGATATACTAAAAGCGATTAAGCTAGAGTGAGGTAAATTGACCGGCAATGCAAATCAAAAGAGCGCATTTTCTGGGGCCATACCTTGATTAGACAGGTAGGGTGAGCTGCTTTCCAGTTTTCAAAAGAAGTAATCTCGTCTAATTATCTTCCTCGATTTTCAAGTCTCCGATTACCATCAGGGAAGACAAAGGCATTTACACATTTTACTTTTGTGTTTGGTCCAGTTGGTTCTCAATTGATTTAATCATCTCCTTCGCTTTTGGTGCTTCTTTAAATCTTCCTGATATTTTTAATGAATGTTTATATTCGTTTAAAGCATTTTTGAGATTACCGTTTTTATAATATGCCATTCCAAGATGGAACCTTATTGTGGGTGAATTTGGTCTTGATTCGACTGCGGATTTCAGACTTTCGATGGCTTTATTAAAATTGTCTTTTTTATAGTACACCCAGCCCAAAGTGTCCAGGATTGATGCATCCTTTGGGGCCAATTTTGCAGCTTTCAGAGCATATTCCAGGCCTTCATCAAGATTAGTTTTACTTTCAGCATAGTTATAGGCCAGTTCATTGTATCCAACGGGTGAATCAGGTGCTAACGCAATAACCTGCTTATATTCATTTATGGCTTGATCAATTTCTCCCTGTCTGGAATAGATATTTCCTATTGAGAGGCGGACAGACGCATTCTTTGGGTCTAAATCTGACAATTTTTTGTATTCTTCAATAGACTTTTCTGTTTCGCCCATTATCAGATAAAGTTTTGCCAAATCATTGTGTGGAGATAAGAAGTCCGGTTGTATTTCAACTATTTTCTTAAGTTGTGTAAACGCTTGACTAAAGTCCTTATTGTCTATAAGTGTTCTACCTTTCACATACAAAGTAATAGGATTGTCCGGATGGAGCACTAATGCGGCATCGCACATCTTAATTGCCTTGTCATACCATTTATTCAGATAGAAAAAGATTGCAAGATTTGTGTGGGCAAAAGATTCTCTTTCTTCACCAACAGGTTTTAAATCGAGGTTTTTAGACCGGAACCCGTTTATAAAATTATCTGATGTTGTTAAACTCTCCTTTGCCGATTTATACTTTCCTTGTGATAAGTAAAGGTTTGTCAAGAAAATGTTGATCATCGGGTGGTGGATTTCCGGGGTTAATTCCTGTGCTTTTTTAAGATAAACTTCTGCTGTATTATTGTCACCTTCAATGTGATTTATTAGAGCGCTGGCGATCATCATGTTACCTCTTTTTGCATCAATACTTCTGGCTTTTTCTATTGCGCTTTTTGATGATTTAATATCGCCACTTGCCATTTGGAAGGTACTTAAAAGATAATTTCCTTCAAAGGAAGACTCCTCTATATCTATATACTTTTTAATGCTTTTGACAGCATCGTCGAAGTTGTCTATAAAAGAATAAGATCTGGCCAGTATCAAATATGCAGGCGCAATGTTCGCATCAATTTTCAGAATTTCATGAGATTGCTCAATGGCGTCTTTAAACCTTCCCAGTTGAAGATAAAGTGCCGCCAGGCTCTGACGAGCCCTGATAAAAGTAGGTATTTTCTTAATTACCAGTTTAAACTGTTCTATCGCATTATCGTAACCCTTCAATCCTATGAATATTGTAGCAAGGCCCATTCGTGCCATATGCTCGTCCTGATCAATTTCAAGGGCTTTATTATAGTTTTTGAAAGACTCGCCAACATTTCCTTGAAGCAAGTAGTTTATGCCTAGACCCGTGTAAGCCGAAGCGAGTTCCGGTTCACCATCAATTGCCTTCCTGAAGTATTCGTCCGCTTTTTCGAACTCCTTCTTGTCAGTATATATCCTTCCGAGGTAATAGAGTGCGAGAGGGTTGTCTGCATCTATGGTTATAGATTTCTGACACTCTTCAACTGCCTTATCAAATTTCTTTTGAGAAAGTAAAATTATTCCATTAGATAGATGTGTAAGCGATGAATTTTTAGAGACATCTTTTAAAGAGTCAATTAGCTCTTGTGCTCTGTCAAAGTTTCCGATTCCGGCATATGAAACTTGAAGTAGCTCGTAGGCAAGAATACTCTTTTTGTTGATTGTCAGTAATTCTTCGCAGGTTTTGAAAACCTCAAGAAATTTTGCTCTCCTTAAATTATAAAAGGCCTGGTTTTGGAGTTCAATTACTGACGGTTCAACTCTTAAAATAGAAACAGCAGAGGATGGAGTGCTTTTCTGTACTATAAACAGGCATATTATTGAAAAGATCAAAAACTTTCTGATAGATAATAATGGAAGCTGTTTTGTGTTTGATAAAAGTTTAATTTTCATAATTTAGTTGTTTAAAACCCTAACCTTTCTTCCCTCAATTTTTAATCTTCCTTCGGCAAAGAGTTGTATCGCTTCAGGATACGCTATGCATTCTTCTTTAAAGATCTTTTGTGCAAGTGTGTCCGGTGAGTCATCAACGTGTACGTGAACAGTTCTCTGGACAATTATTGGTCCACGATCATATTCGTTATTAACAAAATGAACGGTACAGCCTGAGATTTTGACACCACTTTCAATCGCAGCTTTATGGACATGATGACCATAATATCCTTTGCCACAGAATGCGGGAATCAGGCCCGGGTGAATGTTCATCACCTTGCCCGTATATTTATCCGGTATTTTAAAAAGGTGCAGGAAGCCGGCAAGTATTATCAGATCTACAGAATATTTTTCAATCTCCTTGATTATTGTATTACTGAAAGTTTCTGATTGGTTATAGTCTTTCTGTTGTACTATAGTGACTGGAATGCTGTTTTGTTCTGCTCTCTTTATACCATATGCATCCGGAGAACTGCAGATTACCATTTGAATTTTGGCATTAAGGGTGTTGTCGTTAATTTTATCAATAATGTTCTGGAGTGTTGTTCCGCTTCCGGAAACAAGTATTGCTAAATTAAGAGTTTCAGATATAGACATATATTGTTTTTCGGTTATAAATCAAAAAATTGCAAATCCGCTACTCATAAGTATTACACTCTGGTTCAGTTACTTTCCTTTGTGTTGGATGACCTTGACCCAGATTGGTGTATCAGAAAGGGATTCTTCCTGAACGTGTTTAATGATTTCTGTTGTATGTTCTATGATTTGTTCTCTTTTGCAATTTGACGGGAAGAAATGGAGAATTTCTGTTTCAATTTCACTTCCTTCTTCTGCATGAGCTTTGTCCGGGATAATATCTGTTGAATAGTCCAGCGGTATTATTCCACGATATTTACGGAGTAGTTCATCATAATCGTTATAAAAATTTTGTATGAGAAGTCTCAAATCTTCTGTTTCGTGATGTTCTTTCTCAAGGATGCTTTTATGTAAATCAATCAAATACTCCCGTTCTTTACCAAACTGTGTATAATTATGCTCATATGTACATGAACTGGTTTCCTCATAGGATTCTTTGATCGAGGTTAGTACTTCGAACTTACTCTTAAACCACTCTTCGAAACTTTTTTGTAACTGATTAACATTGAAGCTAACTCTTTTTGCGATATCTAATAATATTTCTCTCATAATCTTATTCCTTTTTTAAATTAATCAATTTACAACTTACTTTCCAGGTTTAAGAGAACTTTCCATCTACCTTCTTCATTTACCAGTGTAAAAGTGCCTCTTTCTTTCACCATAGGTACATTACCTTTTTTCAGGTATTGTTTCAGCATATATCTGGTTGCTTCCTGTGGGTTTTTCATGCTTTTTGGGCCGTGAAAAGGCCCGAATATCTCTCCCATAACTTTGGACATGTCCGGGGAGGTTACGGTAATATTTACGGTTGCACTGTCTTCATTTATTATTGTTTCATTTACCTTGTACTTGCGTAGCGAAGAGACTGTCTTCGCAATCTCTTGAGTAAAAGGATCGTCAAGGCTGTTTTGCTTTATAAATTCATTTTTGCTTATTGTATTCTTGTCTGCTTTCGAAATATAGCTGTATGTCTCTTTGAGATTATTTGAATAGAGGGATTTCAGGTATTTTATCAGTATTCGATCAGGTGTATGCTTTCCAAATCCAAAGACCGGACTGGTAATCAGAAGAACCAGAATTATCGTCGTAAGTTTTCTCAAGAAAAATTTTTTCTTGCTCGCCAAAATGAATATCGGGCTGGTCATAAAAGTAAAAGTACCTAATCGGCCTTTTTTCAACTTTAGTCACTTTAAAACTTGTCGGACGGTTATGTCACGCTATGGTATTTCAGTAACCATTGCCTTCACCGCCCAGGAAACGGCCAATTTTTCTATATTTTTTGTATCTTTTCTCGATTAATTTGTCTATAGGTACAGCATGGAGTTCTTCGATATATCGAACAATCGTTTCCTTTAATATCCTACTCATTTCTTCCGGACTATTGTGTGCTGCTCCTATTGGTTCAGGGATGATTTCGTCTACTATTTTCAGTTTGTATAACTCTTTTGCCGTCAAATGCAGAGCATTTGCAGCCTCTTCTGTACTATCTTTACTTTTCCACAAGATAGCCGCACAACCCTCAGGTGAGATAACAGAGCAATAAGCATATTCAAGGATCGAAAATTTGTCACCCACACCGATTCCCAGTGCGCCACCGCTTCCTCCTTCTCCAATGACAATACAGATTATGGGCGTTCTGAGCTTGCTCATTTCTGCAATGTTTATGGCGATTGCATGTGCCTGGCCCCGCTCCTCAGCTCCTATATCAGGATTTGCTCCCGGTGTATCGATTAGCGTAACTATAGGTAAGTTGAATTTTTCTGCCAGTTTCATTTTTTGTAATGCTTTTCTATACCCTTCCGGATTAGGCATCCCAAAATTGCTGTCGATTCTCTCTTTTGTTGTTTTTCCTTTGTGTTGACCAATAATCAGGGCTTTTTTCCCACCAATAGTACCAAAACCTGTAACTATTGCGTTGTCGTCCCCGAAATTACGATCTCCATGCAGTTCTATAAAATCGTCAACCATCAACTTTAGATGATCAGAAAAGGGAGGCCTAAGGTGGTGACGTGCTATTTTTACTATTTCATAAGGGGTAAGGTTGGAATACATCTCTTTCTGGAGATCGGTTTTCTCTTTTTCCAGTTTCTCTATTTGAGCAGGTGCGTCGTCTTGTTTCGTATCATCTTTTAGTTCCTGGATACGTTGTTCTAATTCAAGAATAGTATCTTCGATAGTTTGTGCGCCTTTGGTCATAACAAATTCCACGTTTAAAATCTATAAAGTTTCAATAATCTAGCTGTCGTAGCAAACTTCTCTCAATTTTAGCAATTTTTTTAAGCAAATCAAGGGAATATAGACTAATTAAAATTGACAAAATTCTTTTACAAGGTTAACATCGCCATGTAAAATTTACCATGGATTTGCTATACTAAATTTAAGTTTTTTTTGGAAAAACATAACGAATGAACTTTGGAGTTGTTGCCATTGTAGGGACGGGTTTGATAGGCGGTTCAATAGGACTTGGCCTGAAAGAGAGAGGTTTGGCAACGACAATTATAGGTGTTGGATATCGTAAAGTC
The DNA here is from genome assembly GCA_018670825.1 of Candidatus Scalindua sp. GTDB lineage: Bacteria > Planctomycetota > Brocadiia > Brocadiales > Scalinduaceae > Scalindua. Next base: position 24,660 of record JABHIW010000145.1, read on the forward strand.
TCAATAAATAAAGCACTTAAGATCAATGCCATAGACGAAGGCACACTTAAAGTTGAAGATGCCGTAAAACAGGCAGACATTATAATATTAGCAACTTCCGTAAATCTCATACCTGAATATGCAAAGAAAATAATCCCTCTTATGAAAAAATCGGCAATTCTTACCGATGTAGGAAGTACCAAGGATTATATTGTTTCTCAGGTAAACAATGAGATAAAGAGTACGTGTGATGGGGAAAAACCGAATTTTATAGGTGCGCATCCTCTTGCGGGTTCAGAGCAGAGAGGTATAGAATCTGCCAGGCCAGACCTTTTTGAAGGAAGTGTTTGTGTGCTTACACCAACAAGCCTTAATTCAAAAAAAAGTATAACAAGGTTGTCAAATATGTGGAAAGCATTGGGTGCAAAAATAAGTGTTTTGACCCCTTCTAAACATGATGAGGTACTGGCACTTGTCAGCCATTTACCTCATTTCGTTGCATCCAGTCTTGCCGGTGTTATTGATGAGAAACATTGGAAATTTGCAGCCAGCGGATTGAGAGATACTACAAGGATCGCTTCAGGTGACCCTGAGCTTTGGTTAAGTATAAGCAAACAGAATAAGAAGGAGTTAATTGAAGCATTGAGATGCTTTTCTGAAGAGGTAGAGTGTATGATAAATGACCTGGAGAAGGGAAATGATAAGAAGCTTTTAGGCCGATTGAAAAAGGCAAAAACAGTACGTGATAAGAGAAAATGGAAACAAGAATAGAGGTTTTTACTAAAGAACATTTCCCCGATTCCATCGGAAATGAAATAGCTTCAGAGATTGTGCATATTGGGATTACATCTGTAGATGAGATCAGAATGGTGCAGGTGTACCTGGTAGAAGGAGACCTGTCCAGCGAAGATATTCGAAGGATCTGTGGCGAACTGTTAATAGACGGACTGACGCAGGATTATATCTGCATTGATGGCTCACCAAATGTACAGGCAGGAAAAATCAAGCTTGGCCCCAAGTGGCAAGGTAATAATGTTCATGCGATTGAGGTGACCCGTAAACTGGGTGTAATGGATCCGGTGGAATCTACTGTGGTCAAGGGAATTAAAGATTTAGGTCTGAATGCAAGTTCGGTAAAGACTGCAAAAAAATTTCTGATAGCCGGTCAGCTTACGACTGGTCAACTTGAAACTATCGCAAATAAAGTACTTGCTAACAAAATTATAGAAGATGTCTTCATCGATAAAGATAATCTATTTTATGAGGGTAAAAATGAAACAGTAGATTACGTCTTTCGTAAGCAGGAGCTTGACATACTGGATGCAGATGATGAGCAACTTCTGGCAGTTAGTGAGAAAGGGCAGATGTATTTAACGGTTGAGGAGATGAAGGCTGTCCAGAAGTATTTTACCACACTGGGTAGAAAACCTACCGACGTTGAACTAGAAACAGTTGCTCAGACATGGTCAGAACATTGTATGCATAAAACATTTAAGGGGATAATAGATTATAATGGAGAGCATATTGATAATCTCCTCGCCAATACAGTAATGAAAGCCACTTCAGAATTGGATAAGCCATGGTGTGTTTCTGTATTTAAAGATAATGCCGGTATAATTGAATTTGATGAAGACTATAATATCTGCTTCAAAGTAGAGACACACAATCATCCATCTGCGATCGAACCTTATGGTGGTGCTAACACAGGAATTGGTGGTGTTATAAGAGACACTTTAGGTACTGGTCTGGGAGCTAAGCCGATTTTGAATACAGATGTTTTCTGCTTTGGCCCTCTGGATATGCCCCAGGAAATGATTCCGAAAGGAGTGCTTCATCCAAAAAGAATTTTTAAAGGTGTCGTCTCTGGCGTCAGGGATTATGGTAATCGCATGGGGATACCTACCGCGAACGGTGCGATTTTCTTCGATGAAAGGTATACAGGTAATCCACTTGTTTATTGTGGAAATGTAGGATTGATAGCAAAGGACAAGTGTGAAAAGGAGTCGTACAAGGGTGACTTGATTTTGGTAGTGGGTGGCAGAACCGGAAGGGACGGTATACACGGAGCGACATTTTCGTCTGTAGAATTGACGCATGAATCTGAAATGGCATCAGGGGGTGCAGTTCAGATTGGTGATCCGATAATGGAGATAAAGGTTACTGATGCACTTTTAATAGCACTGGATATCGGTTTGTACAATAATATTACCGATTGCGGTGCCGGGGGCCTCTCTTCTGCAGTGGGAGAAATGGGAGAGAAGCTTGGGGTTGTAGTTGATCTTGAAAAAGTACCTCTTAAATACGATGGGTTGTCTTATTCAGAGATCTGGATTTCTGAGGCCCAGGAAAGAATGGTGCTTTCAGTAC
>JABHIW010000075.1 GCA_018670825.1 Candidatus Scalindua sp.
AGATCTTAAAATCACTATCGAAGAACCCGGTAACGGTGAAGACTGTATTTTTCAAAAACCCGGGTACCCAGATTGATCTGGGTGGAATCGGAAAGGGCTATGCGGTCGACAGGGCGGTCAGCGTGCTGAAACAAAACGGAATAAGTTCCGCACTTATAAACTTCGCGGGAAATATTTACACATTTGGAACTCCACCCGGAAAAGATTCATGGGTAATAGGCCTGCAGCATCCACGCAAGAGCGAGGGGCTCCTCGGTACTTTTGAAATTAAGGATAAAGCCGTATCGACTTCAGGAGATTACGAAAAATTCTTTACTATTGAAGGAAAACGATACTCACACATAATCGATCCCAGGACCGGTAATCCCGTTAAGGGTATTGTGAGTGTAACAATTGTCACAGGCAACGCAACCCGGGCAGATGCGCTCTCCACAGGGATCTTTGTCCTGGGGCTGGAGAAGGGAATGGACCTGATCGAACAGCTACCGGATGTTGAAGGAATTATTGTCTATGAAGATACTGGCTCCAAATTATCCACCAAAACTTCCAGTGGAATGCAGGCACTTTTTAATAATAACACCGAAGGCTCCCAAAAAGAGACCGCGACAGACATGATTATGTCGGGTAGTTAAGGTCTCCACCAAATACTCCACACAGAACACAATTAACCAACATTCAGTAGTCTCAAGTCTATTAATAAATCAAATAATCGGTATACCATCTTTACTTGGCGTGGCACTGAAGCATGCAAAAAAACAGTATTTATTTGAAAGATTATGTTCATTTGCTTTAATATCTACTTTAGAATGTAGAAATAAAGTAAATGAACTAAAGTTATGCATAAAAAAACGGTACAAAAAGAAATTTTTAAAGACAAAAAAATAACCATAATGGGATTGGGATTATTTGGAGGTGGTGTTGGCGCTGTCAAATACCTTGCATCTCAGGGTGCGGATGTGACAGTTACAGACCTGAAAAGTGCCGAGGAATTATCTGCTTCTCTCAAACTACTTGAAAATCTGCCTGTTAAGTTTCGACTTGGCAAACACTATGAAGAAGATTTTGTGAACGTGGACATGCTGGTTGTCAGCCCTGCCGTGCCTAATGATTCAAGGTTTTTGCAATTAGCATTTGAAAATAATATACGTATCGATTCTGAACTGAGTATTTTCTTCAGACTCTGTCCTGCACCCGTAATAGGGATTACAGGAAGTAATGGAAAATCTACAACCACATCGTTGTTGGGAGAAATGCTAAAGGATGCGGGAATTAAAACATGGGTTGGTGGAAACATAGGCATTTCATTACTGGAAAATCTTGAAGAGATAGAAACAGATGATATTGTTGTGCTCGAGATATCAAGTTTTCAACTTGAATATCTTGCCAGGATAAAAAGGAGTCCGCATATTAGCATAGTAACAAATATGGCCCCTAATCACCTTGACAGGCACAAGACCATGGAGAACTATATTCGTGCTAAAAAGGCAATTATTCACTATCAACAAGAGAACGATTACGCAATAATGAATTACGATGACCCGACATTGAAAAAATGGGAAGGCGAAAGCAGTGGCCGCCATCTATGGTTCAGTGCAGCAAGTGAGCTGGAGCATGGCGCTTTCCTGAAGAATAACGAACTCATTATTAATCATAATTCAAAAAGAACCGTTATCCCCTGCTCAACTCAAATTAACATAAAGGGGATTCATAACTGGCAAAATATAATGGCGGCATCATATGCGGCGACCTTAATGCATGCCGATGTGGAGTCCATTAAAAATGCAATTACAGGTTTTGCAGGATTAGAACATCGATTGGAGTACGTACGCACTATCAACGAAGTACAATATTACAATGATTCAAAGGCAACTACACCGGAAGCCGCGACAGCAGGCATAAAGGCGTTTGATAATCCAACAATACTAATTGCAGGAGGTTATGATAAACAGGTCAGCCTTCATCAGTTTGCACAGGAATGTGTAAGAAACGCCAAATATGTAATCCTAATTGGAGGGACTGCTGAAACTATACAGAAACTTATTCAAGACATAAAAGGTGAAAAGATAAAACCAGAGGTTTATATGGCATCATCCCTCGACGAGTCAGTGAATAAGGCATCTGAAGTTGCTGAGCCTGGAGATATCATCTTGCTGTCACCGGCATGCGCAAGCTTCGGTCTATTTGCAAACTACGAAGAGAGAGGAAAAGAGTTTAAAGAGCTTGTTTCTCAATTAGATACCAGTGAGCATGCACGCATGCAAACCAATGTTACATGAAAATTTGTACACGGAAAAGAGTATTGAACCATGAGTAATAAAATCGAACTCAGCTCACACAAAAATCTACTTAGAGAAACTGCCATCGGTATTGTTAAACGCTTGAAAGAAAAAGGATTTAGTGCACTGTTTGCAGGTGGTTGTGTTCGTGACATGCTGATGGGCAGCATTCCTGTGGACTATGATATTGCTACGAATGCTCGTCCAGATGACATTATCAATATATTCAAACGTACAGTTCCCATCGGTATTCACTTTGGAGTTGTCCTGGTTATGGAAAGTGACTTTGAGTTCGAGGTTGCCACATTCAGATCTGACGGCACTTACTCAGATGGACGTCACCCTGACACAGTAACATTCTGCGATGCCAGGGGCGATGCGCTAAGGCGAGACTTTACTATAAACGGAATGTTTTATGACCCGATTGAAGATAAACGTTTTGACTATGTTGGAGGGGAAGAGGATCTGAAAACAGGTCTGATCAGGGCCATTGGAAACCCCTTTGAAAGATTTGATGAAGATAGATTGCGGATGATAAGGGCCGTACGTTTTGCATGCCGATTTGACTTCAAGATTGAGGATCAGACTGCTGAGGCGATTAAAAAGTTTCATGATAAAGTACTAACCGTA
>JABHIW010000147.1 GCA_018670825.1 Candidatus Scalindua sp.
AATTTGAGGTATCAATAATAATTATATTACGGTTTCCTTCTATTTCTTCCCAAAGTTTCTTGAATAAAGGTTTTATGCTTTCCGGGTATTTAGCATCGTTAATATTATACCTGTTTTTCATTTTGAGTATAACCGTCACATTATCCAATTTAGAACATGCTAAAGCTGTGCTGTAAAAATCTAACAGATGTTTTGCTCTAAATGTAGACCGTTTGTACATATATGGTAAATCGTAGAAGGTAATAACGCTGTTTTTCTCATTTTCACCAACTATCTCTTTTTTCAATTCATTTCGTTTGGAAAATATTTTCTGGTACTCTTCTTTACCCCAGAAACCTGCTTTTATTATCTCGTCAAACTCGCATGTAGGGTTATACAGTGAAACAATCTTCTCCCCCCACGCAAAGTAACAGTCAGCAGTTTGAAATGCGTAAGGGGCCCATCTGCCCCATGAAACAGTAGATCCAAAATTATAAATACCAATTTTACTCTGATGCCTTGCACTCAAAACCGGAGCGACCACCATCTCACTACCACCGCTATGGAACAATATCAACATCCCAATTTCATAGTAATAATAAAGTATTTCATATCTTGTTTTCATAGTAGCCCTTGAGAATGCAAGCAGGACATTAAAAGATATCCACTTTTTTTCAATGAGATAACCAAAAAAAATCTTTGATGGGAGCAATATATAGTCAGCTATAATTGTAGGAAGCAAACTGACAGGCACCTCCAGGTCTTTTAATACAGTGTAGTTATAATTGTTCTTCCTGTAAAACTCTGCCATTTCATTAACATGCTTATCCGCCTCACCGTCTACATAAAAAAGCACATCATCTACCAGTATGTCTTTTCCATCAATCAGAAAATCGTTGCGAAGCAAACCCTCTTTTTTGGGAAAATGAGCTCTCATACAAACTCTATGTTTCTGTTTTTTTACTCTGTGGAAAGTATATTTCTGCTTAAATAATGAAACACACGCTCCAGAGAGAGTCGCCAGGAATAGCTCAAATCCATTCAGTAATTGGAAAATTTTAAAACCAGAGAAAACGACTGAAACCTGTTTTAACTCCTTGAAAGGGTTTTTCTCAAGAATATAACGGTAAAGTTCATTCTCCGGTACTATTACAGTAATGTTCTCATTAGAGTGTATGACTTGATAATAAAATCTTAAAAAATTTCTAATTTTATCCTGGATGAAGAATTTCGCAACAGTATCTATTCTGTTAGTACCATAATAATTTTTATATGTTTTTACCGCTATTGAATCGGAGATTCTCATATCACAAAAGAAAGAGTGAGTTAAATCTACTGTATTATTTTCTATTAAGAAAAAAGCACCTTCATATTCGGAAATATATTTGGGAGGAGTGTGCTGTTTAATCAGAGAGTCCATTCCTTTTTTAACAAGCGGTATATTAAAGAGTATATTTAGTATGATTGAAAATGAAGATAGGTCATAGTAAAATGCACTTCTTCCTCCAAATTTCATCAAAAGCCCTCTTAATAAGCCCCACATCCCCATCTGGTAAAAAATTACTTGCTTTGTATCTCCAGGTTTAATCATTAGCTTAACGTTGTGTTCTAAGGAAAAACACTTTCTAAATAAAGATCAATCCCTACGCCTCTAGTAAACCGTGATTGGTCGTTTCACAAAGGTGAGTACATCTGTGCCTCATTGTATGTAATAGATTGGCACTGGAGATTGATTTGAACTATCATACCTAAAACTAGAATACAGGAGGGGAGAGCAAAGCTTATACACATTTGCCTACTTCAAGTAACATGTACAGGTTGTTCCTTCTCAGCTTTTAATATGTCACCATTAGTGCTGCTTACAGAAGTCACCTTATCACTACCGAAGCGTTCTGAGTAAATTCTATTGGCATTTTCTATTGCTTCCTCTTTTGTTGAACCGTTATCCATGCCAAGAAGGAGAGTGTTTATATATAAACCAATTCTCTGGTTGGCACCTCCATCTTGAAACGGGTCCATTTTATGTATCACAGATGACCAATCAGCAAACCCATTCCTAAGCACCCTGTTCTCCCTGTATTCTTCTATATTTTTAATCATTAAGACAATATCATCAAATACAACTTTATCTCTTCCCCATTTGTAAACAGGATGATTATCCCCTTTCTTTGTACAATCATAAAGAATTGCCGGTATTCCGGATAAACAGCACTCAAATGCAGCTGTAGATTCTGCGATGAGGCCTATTACAAGGTCAGAAGCCTTACCGGCCGCTACTGGAAATCCGGAAGAAGCCAGGATTTTAATTTTCTTTTTTTGTTCTAATAGCGATAAGAGATCGGATGTCTGTTTTGAAGATCTGAGGTAATGCAGAGAA
>JABHIW010000149.1 GCA_018670825.1 Candidatus Scalindua sp.
TAAAAATTAATGATAATAGTATTGTAAGGAAAGAGAGGTAATTACGTTGAAAAAAGGGGAAGTAGTTCAAATAATAGGGCCTGTGGTAGACGTAAGGTTTTCCCCAGGGGAGTTGGCTCCCATTCGAAATGCCTTAAGGATCGAGGATAAAAAAAGAAATATCAGCCTTGTCGCGGAGGTGGCGCAGCATATAGGTAATGATACTGCCAGATGCGTCGCACTTGCTCCGACAGACGGTATGATAAGGGGAATTGAAGTTACCGATACAGGGGAACCGATATCAGTACCGGTAGGCAAGGAAGTACTGGGAAGAATATTCAACCTGCTGGGAGAGCCGCTTGACGGTCTTGGCGATGTTAATGAAAAGAAGCGTCTTCCGATTCACCGTCCACCGCCATCGTTTGAAGAGAGGGAAGCGGTAACAACTATTTTTGAGACAGGACTTAAGGTTGTTGACTTGCTCGCTCCTTTTGCAAAGGGCGGTAAGGTTGGTCTGTTCGGTGGTGCTGGTGTTGGGAAAACCGTTCTTATTATGGAGTTGATCAAAAGTATTGCCAGTGAGCATGGAGGATTCTCCGTTTTCGCCGGTGTGGGTGAAAGAACGAGAGAGGGAAATGATCTTTGGCTTGAAATGAAAGAGTCAGGAGTTTTGGATAAGACTGTTCTTATGTTTGGACAGATGAACGAACCTCCGGGAGCGAGATTGAGGGTTGCCCTGTCAGGACTTACCATGGCAGAGGATTTCAGAGATTCTGAGGGACAGGATGTGCTGCTATTCGTAGATAACATCTTCCGTTTCGTGCAGGCGGGTTCAGAAGTATCCGCGTTGCTGGGACGCATGCCATCTGCTGTTGGCTATCAGCCGACGCTGTCTAATGAGATGGGTGACTTGCAGGAGAGGATTACATCAACCAAGAAGGGTTCTATTACTTCTATGCAGGCTATATACGTTCCTGCGGATGACTTTACCGATCCTGCTCCAGTTGCAACATTTCCTCATTTGGATTCTACAATATGGCTGTCCAGGCAGATAGCAGAGATGGGTATCTATCCTGCGGTTGATCCGTTGAAATCAACTTCGCGTATTCTTGACCCGCTCACTGTCGGAGAGGAACACTATAATGCCGCGAGAGACACGCAGAAAGTTTTGCAACGCTATACCGATCTGCAGGATTTTATTGCCATATTGGGTATGGAAGAGTTGTCGGAAGAGGATAAGCTGATTGTGGGCAGGGCCAGAAGATTACAGAGATTCCTGTCTCAGCCGTTCTTTGTGGCAGAACAGTTTACCGGCATAAAAGGTAAATATGTTAAGATCGAGGATACCGTAAAAAGTATTAAGGAAATTCTTGAAGGCAAACACGATCATCTACCTGAACAGGCATTTTACATGGTGGGTGGTATAGAAGAGGTTATAGAAAAAGCAAAAGAGATGGAAGCTAAGTCGTAAATTTATTGTCCTGAGGACAGGTAGTATTTACGAACTATAGTACCTGTCTGACGATAGCAATATCATTGAATTAAGGTGGAAATATGGAGTGCATCATCCGTGATGATGCGTATTAAAGCAGTAAGACGGTTACTGCACTCCATAGAAAAATTTAAACACTCTATTGACGGAGTTAATGTATAGCTATGGCTGAAACTACTTATCAATTAGATGTAATCACTCCGGAGAAGATAGTATATAGTAAGGAAGTAACCGCTATAGTTGCTCATGGTACCAGTGGGCATCTGGGTGTTATGGCTCATCATACGCCTCTTGTGACATCACTTGAACCAGGTTCGTTTAAAATTACCGAACCCGGTGCGCAAGTAGTTACCATGACTATGGGCGGAGGTTTTATGGAAGTCAGAGGAAATAAGGTTGTTGTATTGGCTGATTCTGTCGAAGATCTTTAAATTAAAGCATGCAGTAGCAGAAGGCTTTAGTTTTCTATTACAACATGACAATCATAGGCCTTCTTTCCAAAGGTTGTCGCAGTAGTGGATAAATTCCACTAGCGACTCTCCATCAGTCGTTCCTCAGCTTCTGATTTTCTCAAGTATAGCGGGATCAGTGAGTTAATTTCACAGCGAATACCCTGTTCATACCTTTCCATGCCTAGTCTGGCAACGTCAGCTGCATCAGCAATACCCAGCTTTTCATCCGATAATATCGTGAGCTCTTTCTGCGCGAAGATCTGTTTATAGGGTGCTATGCCATCTCCAAAGATTAAGGTGGTTTCGGGCAACATGTCAATGAGGTTGTCTGGTGAAATAATTAAATAATCAGTAATCTTTCTGTTTTTGTCTCTGTCATAAATGCACGCATAGACACTCTTTCTCTTCGCGTCAATAACAGGACAAATGGTTTTTGCGTTATTATCCTTTACGTTCTCTACTAATACATCCAGAGTCGGGACGTCAATAACGGGTTTTCCCAATCCGTACGCAAGGGTTTTCGCGCATGTAACAGCTATCCTCAGCCCTGTATAAGATCCCGGGCCAATGCTGACGGCGATCAGGTCGATATCATTCGGCTCCCATCTGATTTCGTCAAAGATTGATTCAATCGAAGAAACAATCTCTTTGCCATGGCTAAAGCCTTTGCCATACGTTTTTTTGCCGACGACGGTATTCCCATCACAAACTGCTATATTCCCGACTAAACCGGACGTTTCAATACCCAATACCTTCATATTAAATGAGTATAAATATAACTTATTTTTATGCAAGACGAATGTCTTATTTTTAGAAAAATTCTTCACTGGATTGAGCAACTTCTGCTCTAAGTTATAGAACTAATGAGATTTAGGAGTATGCTGGTGTATAGATAGAACTTGACACAAATAATGCCTTTGGATATATTTAGAACTCTAAAAAAATAACTTAAAATGGAATAAATGAACTATGGGAACTAAAAAAGCGTGGGGAGGAAGATTCAAAAAAAAGACCGCTTCTTCAGTCGAGTCTTTTACTGAATCGATATCGTTTGATAGCCGTTTGTATAAATACGATATTGAAGGGAGCATAGCGCATGTCACCATGCTTGCAAAATGCAAACTCTTAACTAACAAAGAAAAAGATGCGATTATCAAAGGCTTAAAAGGTATTCTGAAAGATATTGAAGCCGGCAAGTTCAAGTTTAAGGCTGAGCATGAGGACATACACATGAATATTGAGTCTGCCCTGGTAGATCGTATAGGTGATGTCGCAAAGAAACTTCATACGGCCAGGAGCAGAAACGACCAGATATCTCTGGATTTGAGACTTTGGGCCCGCGATCAGATTCAGGAGATAATGAATATTATTCTCTCTCTTCAGCAGGAAATGGTTACTAAAGCAAAACCAATATGGGATGGCATATTACCGGGATTTACGCACCTTCAACATGCGCAACCGATACTGGTTGGGCACTACTTCCTGGCTTACGTAGAAATGCTGGAACGTGACCGTACAAGACTGGCTGACTGCCTGAAACGTATGAATCAATCTCCGATTGGTGCATGTGCTCTGGGAGGCACAACTCTTGATACAAAGCCCGAGATTACGAGTACACTTCTGGGTTTTGATTCGGTTTTTAATAACAGTCTTGATGTTGTGAGTGACAGAGACTTTTGCCTGGAGTATGCATCCGCACTGTCCATCATTTCCATGCATCTCTCAAGGTTTTGTGAAGAGTGGATTATCTGGTCAAGCCAGGAATTTGATTTCCTGGACATCGATGATTCTTATTGCACAGGTTCCAGCATTATGCCGCAGAAGAAAAATCCTGATATACTTGAACTTATCAGGGGTAAATGCGGCCGTGTTTATGGTAATCTGTTTTCTTTGCTTACGATAATGAAAGGTCTGCCGCTTTCCTATAACAGAGATATGCAGGAGGATAAAGAGCCGATATTCGATTCCTCCGATACGGTAAAGAACTGTTTATCCATCCTGAAAGAGTTGATAAACAAGACGACTCTGAAACTTGACAATATGGAGAATAGCTGCAGAAAGGGGTTTCTGGATGCTACGGTTTTAGCGGAATACCTTGTTGGAAAAGGGGTTCCTTTCCGTGAGGCCCATGAGATTGTTGGTAAACTGGTTGGAGTGTGCAGCAAAAGCGGTAAGGAGTTAAGTGATGTAAGCTTGGAGGATTTTAAGAAACATTCGTCTTTGATTGGCAAAGATGTCTATAAAGTTCTGGGTGTGAAGAATTATATTAAACAATTTAAAAGCCACGGCTCGACTTCTCCTCAGTCGGTAAAGAAGCAGATAAGTGCGTGGGAGAAGAAGTTAAAAAAGCAGATGGCTTGATTATAGAGAAGTTGCAATTTAATATTTATTAATTTGAAGGTTGCTGCAAAATTATTGGCGGGTATGGAAACCCGCCCTACAAATAGAATATATTTTTTATGTAGGTCGGGTTTCTTACCCGACATAACAAAACTTGGAGAAAAGAATGACGACTAGTTTTGATTTTTTTAATTATCTGAATAATGAATTATACTGCGAAGACGTAAAGGTAAAAGACATAGTAGAAAAGGTAGGATCACCGGCATATATTTACAGCAAAAATTCTATCCTGGAGCATTTTTTTGAAATCAGGGATGCATTTGCGGATGTAAACCCTCTTATATGTTTCTCTGTTAAGGCCAATTCAAATTTGTCAGTTATTAAAGTGTTGGCCGATGCAGGTTCCGGGTTTGACGTCGTTTCCGGTGGTGAACTTTACCGGGTACTGAAGATAGGTGTAAGTCCCGACAAGATTGTCTTTGCAGGAGTCGGTAAAACTTCTCAGGAGATTAAGTATGCGTTGGAAAATGATATCTTCATGTTCAACGTCGAGTCTCCGGCGGAACTGGCGAATATTGACAGAATAGCAAAGTCTCTTGGCAAAAGGGGGAGGGTGGCTCTGCGAATCAATCCTGACATTGATGCCAAGACTCATGACAAGACAACTACCGGTAAGAAGGAGAATAAATTCGGCATCGACTTCGAAAGCGCCAGCCAGTTAATAAAGAACATTGATGATTATGAAAACATAGATCTGAAAGGTATACATGTGCACCTCGGCTCACCAATCTATTCAACCGGACCTTATGTACAGGGCCTTGAAAAAGTATATAATTTTGTTCAGGAAACACTCGACGAGAAGGGTAAACAGGGTATTGAATTCGTTAATATTGGAGGAGGATACTGTATATCATATACGGGTGAGCAGGTGAAGAGGCCACGTGATTATGCAACTGATATTATACCGTTAATAAAAAAGCTGGGTTGCAAAGTAGTAATGGAGCCCGGAAGATTTATTATCGGGAATGCGGGGATACTGGTAACTAAAACGACCTATATAAAGGTTGCTACCTGGGGGAAAAAATTTGTTATCTGTGACGCGGCGATGAACGACCTTGCTCGTCCATCCCTGTACGATGCCGTCCACAGAGCGTGGCCTGTTAATGCTGCGGTGCCGATGCCGGAAGTAGAGCTTCCCGGTGAAGAGAAGGGTGCGGATGATAGATTGGAACTGGTGGATATCGTAGGCCCGGTATGTGAAAGCAGTGACGTTCTCGCAAAAGAGCGATGGTTTCCCGATGTAAAGGAAGGCGACCTGATCGCATTCTTCAGTGCAGGCGCATACGGCTTTACCATGAGTTCCAGTTACAACACAAGACCACGTACGTGTGAGATATTAGTGGACGGTGATAGCTTCACGACTATCAGGAGAAGAGAGACGTATGAAGACTTGATTACCGGAGAGAAAGAGTTTTTGACTGCATGAATAGAAATAGAACGCGGATTTTCTCAGATAAATACAGGTTTGATTATAAAGATTGCCTATAATCTGCATAATAATAAATGTACGTCGCCGACAAATTGGAAAGCATGGTAAAACATGAAAATCTATTTAGACAACTGTACTTTTAATCGGCCATTTGACGATCAATCTTCCATGCGCGTTAAACTTGAATCAGAAGCAAAACTCTTTATTCAAGAAAAAATAATGCTTGGAAATTACAATTAATTTGGTCATATATTTTGGAATATGAAAACATCCAAAATCCGTTTATTGAAAGAAGAAATGCAATAATAGAATGGAAACAAATAGCGACCAGGAAAATTTCTGAATCTGAAAATGTTGTACCAAAAGCATCAACATACACATTGCTTGGAGTAAAACCCAAAGATGCACTTCACGTTGCATGTGCCATTGAAGGAAAGGCGGAATATTTCCTAACAACAGATGATATGCTTTTAAACAAATTGGTTGGATTCAAAGAACTGGTTGTGATTAATCCTGTTAATTTCATTCCTATATTGGAGGAAGCATAATGATAACAGATACAGAGATTAAGCAAAAAGGTATAAAAGCATTAATTGCCGAGCTTGGCAATGTACAGGCTGAACGCTTCATATCTCTTATAATAAGGGTGCCTTTTGATTATACGAAGTGGCAAAGAGATCTTTGGCCGGAAGAATCCGTAGAATCTCTCAGTAAGAAGGCTATGGAAGCAGTTCGGGAGAAAAACGAAAAACAAGGTGTTTGATTTAATCGCAAAACCTCGGCAATTTTTCAACCATTTGTCACGCGTACAGTATTTATAGTAACGTAGGGTGGGCATTGCCCACCAATAATCTAAATTCTTCAATCACTTAATTAATAAGTGACCAGCATAGACTCTGCAATGTTCTTTGCCATTTGCTCTCCGTAGAGTGCTTCCACCAGTTTCAGGGCAAACTCCATAGCTGTTCCTGGTCCCTGGCTGGTTATACAATTATTATCTACTACTACCCGTGATTCAATAGATTCAGTATTTGGAAGCTGTTCTGCCATGCCCGGGTACGCAGTTGCCTTTCGATCTGCCAGAAGTCCGTGATGATGCAATACTATCGCAGGAGAAGCACATATTGCGGCAAACAATTTTCCATTTTGCTGCTGGCTCTCCAACATTTTCGTCAACTCTTTAGAATCACGTAGACGTTCTGCACCGGGCATGCCGCCAGGCAAAGCAATCAGATCATACGATTCATTAACACATTCTGAAATTAATCGGTCTGCGACCAGTTTCATGCCTCTTGACGCAGTCACCTGCAACTTGCCAACTGATGCTACCGTTACATCAGCGTCCGCACGTCTCAGGACATCAATAATACATGCTGCTTCAATCTCTTCACAACCATCTGATATTGGTACCAGGACACTTTTTGACATAATATATTCCTTTCTAAAAAAGACAACAGGTTAAACTTTCGTCAAAATTATTATGCGTTCATTTTTTCTGATGAGGAATGTCGGGTAAGAAACCCGACCTACTCATAAAATAAATATTTTTGTAGGGCGGGTTTCTTACCCGCTGGCTTTATAAAACCATACATTAAATTCAGGTATTACACAGAACAACATATTGGAGTACCTTGTCGTCCTGGGGGAGAATCCGATCGAAGAATTAAAATTAATTATAAAAGAAAAAAACAAATTGTCCAACCGGGAATTTATTTGCATCTTCAATGCTTTCGTTCTAACATCAAATGAGATAATCTGGAACAAAAAGGGAGGTTGTTAAGCCTCCACATGCAATGGATTTAATACCAATTTAAATTTATGGTCGAAGGGTAATTTTTGTCGTGATAACGACCTGGCTTGTTAGGATAAATCATGGAAGCAATCTATTCTACATTTGAAGATGCTGAAGAAATCCTCCTGAAAGAAGAAGAGAATATTCTTCGCATTATTTTTACCCGGCATGGAAGGACACATCTGAATGCGGAACGGAGATTTCAGCCCTGGACACCTGAAGGAGATCAATTGAATCCGGAAGGTGTGACTTCGGCCAGGGATTTGGGGAAAAAGCTGAAATACGTTCCGATAAGAAAGATTTACTCGAGTGACTGGCACAGGGTTGTACATACGGCCCGATTAATCAATGAAGAGCGGAATCCGCCATTGCAGGAAATACAAATTTCAAGAGGGTTGAGGGATTTTGATTTTGGTGCCTTATGCGGTGTCTCTGTAACCGATGCAGACCGCCTGTATCCTGAACTGTCTGAGCAGAGAAGAAATAGTCTTCATACGTTTGAGGCTCCCGGAGGTGATACTTTTGTCGATTTTCACAACAGGAAAAAAGAAGAGTTGATCAGGATTATCAGTGAAAACAGTATGGGGAACATTCTGGTAGCTTCACATGCCTATGTCACAAAATGCCTGATTATGGCAGCACTTGACTTGACTGTGGAAGGGTACGCCGACAAAATTAATATTAAGAACACCTCCATCTCAATAGTTGAACTTAAGGATAGGGAAATTCCCGGCAGATTACTGGTATTAAACAATAAATAGACGGAAGTTGAATGGTTGAGGAACTTGCGAATGATCAATCATGAGTGACCAATGACTATTGACTACTGACCAAACACCAATTACCAATGGGCGGAGGAGCTTTTTTTTGATCATCAGCGCCAGCAGGAGAACTGACATCCCTGCATTTTATGCTCAGTGGTTTATTAATCGAATACGTGCAGGTCATTGTACCGTCCCGAACCCTTTCAACAGGAAACAAGTCTCTCATGTCTCGCTTCACACTGGAAATGTCGACATCATTGCCTTCTGGACAAGGAGTCCTCAGCCTTTAATCCCCTATTTAAAAGAGCTGGACCAGCTCGGCTACCGGTACTATTTCCAATATACCGTTATGAATAATCCTCGTCTGATAGACTCCAATGTTCCTTCGCTTTCTTCCTCGTTGAAAATGTTCAAAAAACTGTCTGATCTTATCGGGTCTGAAAGGATTATCTGGCGTTATGACCCTGTCATAATCAGCAATATTACCGATATCAAATTTCACACGAATACATATAAACATATAGCAGAAACACTAAGAAATTATACTCAACGGTCCGTAATCAGCATCCTGGATATTTATCCTAAACTGAAAAAACGCCTGAAAGCATTAAAAGATAAAGGTGTAGAGATAGTTGATCTTAATAAAGAATTTGATAAACGTTTTGATGAACTTATGTATACGTTAGCTGGAGTTGCAGAACAGAACAAGATGGAGATTGTCAGTTGTGCTGAAGATCCGGATATGACGAAATATAATATACAACCCGGAAAGTGCATAGATGACAATTATATAGAAAGGGAGTTCGGGATAGATGTTACCCAAAAGAAAGATCCGTATCAAAGAGAGGCATGCGGTTGTGTAGTAAGCAAAGATATCGGCGTGTACGATACATGCGTATTCGGCTGCCAATACTGTTATGCGACAAGCAGCTTTGAAAAGGCAAAAGTTTTGTACGAGAACCATAATCCGGAATCAACATCTATGGTCGATTATGATGATTAGCGGTAATATGGAGTGCATCATCCGTGATGATGCGTATTAAAATAGTGACACGGTCACTGCACTCCAAAAAAACAACATAAGTATTAATACTTTAGTGCTACCAGCATTTTGAAGATTATAGACCGGGGACTGTTTGTACCCTGTTGAAGGGCAAAGGTGTCATATAGGTGTCAAACAGGTATCAATGACACCTATGTTTTTTATAATTGTGCCTAAATCTTTGTTCAGAGGGAATAGCTTATATACGGCATATCTGTTACCGTCAACTACAGCCATGGCCATACTTTAATCAGGATAGTATACCCTGCCGCACCCGTCACAACAGCATTAACAATTGTCCAGTACCCCGTAATCTTTGCTATTTTTATGCGCAGACTTAACAAGAGAAAGAACATGAACCACAGGCTTGCCCACATTAGCCAGAGTACGAGCATACCCATATCCGGTAAGGTAGTGAATGCAGTTGGCACCGCCACCACAGTAACCAGCAGGCAATACCACCCTAATCCGTCATCTTCAAGACTCCATATAGAGTTAATGCCTACCCATAAGTAGGTAAATCCGAACAGGAGAGACTGCATCGCATAAAAATAGGGTGTTATACCTTCCCCATGGAGCAGGACCGTTCTTATTGCTCCGACAACAATGAGCGTGCCGGTAAATAGATTCATGGGAATAACATGGCTGGGCTTAAGCTTTCCAAGAGTCTTCAGGCCATTCATAAACAGTACAAAACCAACATATACCAGTGCGGCACCTAACATTCCCATAAAAACACCTTAGCTTATTTATTCAAAAATTTTATATGGTTTTTTCTACTCTCTGGATAGGTAATTGAAAAAACGGAACGGGATTATAGATGAAAAGAATACAAAAGGCAAGTGCCAACGGAAATGTACAGAGTCAGGCTGGTGAGTGGCACAAGGCTATACCCCATTTAGGGTAAGAACAGAAATTAATAAACAATTCTCTCTAAGATGCCTTTGCTCATAAGATACGTATTGACACAAAGATATTGTCTGGGTAGTTTACATGTAGGTGGATATAAGACTCTGTCTTTCAGTATCTCGGTATCAGGGAAAGAAAAGAGATGATGGTTAATACGGTAATCCTGATAGTGTCTATTCTGTCTGTATCAAAAGCAAATTTTAATAAACTTGAATAAGTTTGGAGTCAACTAAAATGGCAAAGATTGAGTTTTTTACTTCAGAAAGCGTGACAGAAGGCCATCCTGATAAAATCTGTGATCAGATAAGCGATGCAATATTAGACGCTTTGTTGAAACAGGACAAAAACGCAAGGTGTGCCGCAGAGTGTTTGACAACAACAGGGCTCGTAATAGTTGCGGGAGAGATTTCAACAACAGGTTATGTTGAAATCCAGGATATTGTGAGAAACACCCTCAAAGAGATTGGATACACGAACCCTGAATTCGGTATCGATTGTGATGATGCCGGTGTGATGGTGAGTGTTCATGGCCAGAGTCGGGATATTGCGCTGGGAGTTGATGAAGGAGACGGGCGGGAACAGGGCGCCGGTGATCAGGGTATGATGTACGGATTTGCAACCAATGAAACTGATGAGCTTATGCCGTTACCGATAATAATAGCGCATAAGCTGGCAATGCGTCTTGCATATGTAAGAAAAGAGGGGATTTTAAAAGACCTTGGTCCTGATGGAAAGAGTCAGGTCTCCGTGGAATACCATGACGGAAAGCCTGTCAGATTAAGTACTGTTGTCATCGCCCAGCAGCATATTGACGGGACTTCGGAAGAAGAATTAAGAAAGGGGATTATTGAGCAGGTCATCAGGCCCGTTTGCGGTAATTTGCTGGATGATAAGACTAAGATTTACGTAAATGCTACGGGAAAGTTTGTAATAGGTGGCCCCGAGGGCGATACCGGTCTGACTGGCAGGAAAATAATTGTAGATACCTACGGCGGCCTGGGCAGACATGGTGGAGGCGCTTTTTCCGGAAAAGATCCGAGCAAGGTTGACAGGTCCGGCGCGTACGCGGCAAGATGGATTGCAAAGAACATCGTTGCGGCCGGGCTGGCTGATAAGTGTGAAGTGCAGGTAAGCTATGCAATTGGTATTCCCGAACCGACATCCATAAATGTCGATACTTCAGGTACAAACAAGATACCGGAAGAGAAGATTGTGGAGCTTGTCAAAAAGAATTTTAGTCTCAATCCTCGCGAAATTATCAAAAGACTTGACCTGTTAAGGCCTATCTACAAAAAGACTGCAGCTTATGGTCACTTCGGGAGAAACGATCCGGACTTCACATGGGAAAAGACGGATATGGCAGATACGCTCAGGAAAGAAGCTGGGATGTGAGCTGAATTGAGCGGTTTTGTTTCTATTAGTAGCCGCAGGCTTTAGCCTGCGTTTATCACCATCCGATGAGTGTACGTGAATTGCCCGTAAGTTGTGCAACCTGAAGGACGTGACTACCAGCCCGGATGAATCCGTTCGCCAGCCCGACAAGGCTGTTCTGGCGGGGACGGGTCAAACATTGACAAGTTCTTCTCTTTGCTTCTCCTTATGCAGGTATGACCTTTTTTACCTTGATCCGTGATGACCTCTTTTCCGCTTGTGCAAGATCATAGCCCATCTGTAAACCTAACCATACCTCTGGGGTGCTGCCGAAAGCTTTGGACAACCTGATAGCCATTTCCGGTGAAACACCGTTTTTACCATTTACAAGGTTGCTGAGAGTAAGGCGAGTTACACCAAGAATTTCAGCAGCCTTGGTTATGCTCAAATCTAATGGTTCCAGACATTCGCACTTGATGATTCTTCCAGGGTGTGGAGGGTTCTTCATTTTCATATTGTTCTCCTAATGGTAGTCAATTAAATCAACGTCGTATACGTCACCGTTCTTGATCATGAAGACCACTCGCCAGTTTGCCCGTAGGGTGACTGACCAGAAACCTTTCATACTGCCCTTGAGGGGGGTGCAGGAGAAATCCAGGTAGACCCATATCCTCAGGTTTTTTGGCATGGTTAAGAACGGCAAGTATATGTTCAAGCTTCTGTACATCTTGAGCGGAGACCTTACTGCGGTCAGCCTTTTCAAAAAGACGTTGCAGCCCTTTATGTCTGAAGCTCTCTATCATTAAAGGAGTGTATATAGCATATATGCAATAGTCAAGTCAATGAGATAGAAAGGCGGATATGGCAGATACTCTCAGGAAAGAAGCGGGATTGTAGAGAAAAGTTAAAAGTGACTAAAGTTTGAAGTGAGCTAAAGTTGCGGGAAAAAACAAATCTTTTATTTTTTCTAACTTTAGACACTTTAGTTCACTTAAGGCACTTTTAACTTTTTTTCTTTCTGGCCCCTTTAAGGGCAAAGGCTTTTACATCATCTGCGTGCAGCTCTTCATCTTCCTGAAAGAATTCATCCTGAAACATCCACCATCTCTGATTAGCATCCCCTTCTTCCATAACTTTCACCGGGTCACTGCTCTGCAGCTCTAATAACTTGATATATTTGGATTTGGACAGCGCGCTTTTGCTAAAACTTTTTTCGGTAGTGAATTGGTATTTCATGGAAACAATACCGACCTCAAGGAACTCAGCTTTTTTATCTCTTTTTAACATATAGGTAAACTCCGGGTTTTCTTACAGATTAATAATTAAGATACAATTCTGCAAAACATATGATGAGAAACATACCATTTTTATCTCAAGATTTCTAGTCGTAAATTTGATGTGAGTTCATCGGAGAAAAACAGATGTAGGAAATAGAACAACCCTTTCTGTTAAATCCCCTCCATCCAATCTATCTGATAATCCCTGACTTTTCTTGTTTTGGACTAATTCGTGTTGACTGCACTTTTCATCTTGACTTCAATAATTGGTATCTATAATATCATCTTATTCTACCTACATAAAAAGTTATACCATACCTTTGCTATGGATAATCTGTCTTTAATAAAGTGTTTTTTGCATGGACGTAAATTACATGAACTTTCTTACCAAACATAACCGTTTTCAAATCATAATATCTTTTTAAGGAGGCATCTGAAATGGCAAATAGAGAAGAAAGTGGACAGGGAATCCCACAATCATCCGATCAGGTCAAGCAGGAAATGGATTTAGTTCAAAAAAGTATGCAGAATGCAAGGGAACAGTTCAGTGCGATACAGCTATCCGCACAACTACAGATCCAGGAAGAGGTTAAAAAGGCCGCAGCCCAGATAAAGAAATCACAGCAATTTATTTCCGAAAATGTGAAAATTTTGCAGCAAAATTCCAGTTCTATACAAGGAAAAGACTTGCCTGCATATGACAACATGAAAGCGGCAACAGAAAAATCATCTTCTGGAATCTTGAATGAACTGCAAAGCACAGCGGCATCCATAAGAGCCGCCATGGAAGCAGCAAATGCTGCGACCAAGGACATAGAAAATAATGAAGAGGCTATAATGAAAGCAATGATGGAAGCAGAGTCCGTTTTGGCAGATCAGGTACCTAAGGCAGCAGCTCCTGCACCGCCTCAAGTAGCCGGGTTGCCTCCCATACCTGTGCAACAACCTGCAGTACAACCAGATGAAACTCCGCAAACGGAAGGTAAGTCGGCTTGGATGATTGGCATGGAAGAAGCGGATAAGGCTCAAATGGAGATTGATAATCTGTTGAGAGATTGAATAATGACATCATAAATTGATAATTGAAGGAGAATAAATGTCTTTACAATAAACGGTTGTACCTGAGAGGCCGAATCTTTCAAAATGGCAAAATAATTCAGTCCTGTTGACTTTATACTCCGGGTTTTCATGACAGATTAGATAATTAAGATAAAATTTTGCAAAATATTCTGACAAAAAACAGACCACTTGCATCCCAGGATTTCTAGTCGTAAATTTGGTGTGAGTTTGTTGGAGAAAAAAGAAGCAGGAAATAGGAGCAATTGCGGTACGTGATCTCTTCAATTGAATACGCTTGGCATGTGAAACTTGAGGCAATAGGAGGGGTAACTTATTACAGGCCAACAAACTGTCTGAGAATATACATTTTGTGGAATCTAACCCCACATGTTATTATCTTTGCCGAAGAATTAAATTATGTGAGAAGTGACTTGGCATGGATAAAATATATTCCTATCACATGCAGTCAAGGAAAGACTTGACCCCCTGCCAGAGTTTGCTGGGAGAAAAAATAGAAGTAGGGAATAGAAAAAATGAAAACAGTTGTTGTTCCTGGCTTCTTTTAACGATCGTTATGAACTACAAAAACGTTATAGACGTAATAAGGATTCTTGGAAGTAGAATACACAACCATTCCATTTTCTTCGTTTGCTAAGCATACTCCACTTTTTCTACTAAAGTAGATCGGTTTATGGGGTAATTCCCAAATAATACTTGAGTTTTCTTAACTATTTGACTACTCTTACTAAATCTTTAGAAAGCAATTTTCTATCATCAACAAAGGGGAAGCGAAAGAGTTTGAAAGCCAAAATCGGTCAACTGCCGGGACGGGCTGTTTATTTTAAATCGGGGCTGGCGATTTTAACGGTCGCTGTTGTATGTATTCCGGATGGATAGGGATCAGAAATGACAAGCGATAAAACTAAAAACATAGTTGCATATGATTTCTTTTGCGGTTGCGGAGGAACAAGCAGGGGGTTTCAGAACGCCGGTATAGATATTGCTTTTGCGCTGGATATAGATCCGGATGCTAAGAACACCTTTACCCAAAACTTTCCCGAGACCATTTTTTGCAACAAAAGCATCACAAAGCTCACACCTTCTGACTTGCAACCAACGCTAGATAAATATAAAGATAGTTACAAACTATTCTGCGGTTGTGCTCCTTGCCAGCCGTTTACCAAGCAAAATACGGAAAGCCCTAAGCGGG
The DNA here is from genome assembly GCA_018670825.1 of Candidatus Scalindua sp. Classification (GTDB taxonomy): domain Bacteria; phylum Planctomycetota; class Brocadiia; order Brocadiales; family Scalinduaceae; genus Scalindua. The sequence continues at coordinate 15,177 of JABHIW010000149.1, forward strand.
AGACACGTAAAAACTTACTTTCTAAATTTGGACGAGTTATAGAGAGGCACCGACCCGATTTTGTTTTTGTTGAAAATGTTCCAGGGTTACAAAAGGTTCCCACATATAAGCGAGGGCCACTCCCCGAGTTTGAAGCATTACTGGGGAGACTTGATTACCATATTACGTATGGAATTGTTGCTGCCCAAGGTTATGGCGCTCCACAGCTACGCCGTCGTTTTGTTTTATTGGCAAGCAGACATGGTGAAATAAATATTCCCTTGCCCACTCATGGCAAAGATCATGGCGCCCCATACAAAACTGTTCGTGATGCGATTGTTGACCTTCCGGCCATTGCTGCTGGAGAGATATACAAAGAGCCTAAAGTACTAAACCACCGCGCCGCTAAATTATCAGAGTTGAATAGGAGAAGGATTAAATCATCTGATCATGACGGAGGAGGGCGCAACAACTGGCCCAAATATCTCGTACCCGGGTGTTACACACGGACTAATGAACATGGTGAAACTCATTCAGGGCATACTGACTGTTACGGCCGTCTATGGTGGGATAAGCCGGCAACGGGACTAACAACTCGCTGCATCAGTTATTCCAACGGAAGATTCGGACATCCGGAACAAGATAGGGCCATAAGCGTTAGGGAAGCTGCGCGTCTCCAGGGTTTTGATGACGATTTTGAATTCACAGGGAATCTAAACTCCATGGCAAAGCAAATCGGCAACGCCGTTCCGGTCGATTTGGCACACGCAATGGGAAGTCACTTCATAAAACATATCGAGGCAATCAATGGCTAATTTCAAAGTACATGCCAGAGTTCTGGATCTCTTGGGGTCTGAGCAAATTGCCGATATGCCGACCGCAGTAAGCGAACTTTTCAAGAATGCATACGATGCCTATGCCGATAACGTGTCACTTGAGTTGTTTAGGCACAATCAGCATGCGATCCTTTGGGATGACGGCGTTGGGATGTCGCTTGATGACGTAGAGAATCGTTGGTTGGTCGTCGGAACACCAAGCAAGAAGTTGTCGCCGCCGACTGTGCGAGAGGGATATGAGAGTCGGCCGGTAATGGGTGAAAAGGGAATCGGCAGGTTAGCGGTTTCTACACTCGGCGACACACTCCTTTTAATATCGAAGAAGAATTGTAGGCAGCCGGATTGCTTCACCGCTTTGTTTTTTAGCTGGAAGATCGTCCGTAACCACAAACTGATGCTTGGCGAATTTGAGGTTCCGGTGTTGCCATTTAGCTCACTTGATGATTTCACTGCTGACATATTCGGAATGCTGGTAGATGAATTTAGGCGCCAACTTGACGTTACTTTTGAACGCGGGAAATGGGAAGGCTATGAGGATCTTCTGGCTCAGATCAGAAGCGAGGTGGATTCTTTCGATCCAGACCTGACCCTATTCCACCGCACCGGAGCCTTCACTGGGGAGAGTGGCACAGCCTTCTATCTCGGAAACATGACTGATGAGGTGCAATGCCTGACAAAACTGAAAGATAGATTCGACACCACTGATAAGAATGTCTACGACCAGACTGTTCTTTTACTCAGCAACTTTAGTATATCGCGAATAGTTTCTTCGGACGTTGCCCCTACATTAAAGTCAATAGACGCTTTCTTCACGGATGTGCGTATTTGGGACGAAAAGTTGGTTGCTCCTAGTAGCATTTTCGAGGACAAGGTCCTTTTTCAACCAGATGATTTTGAAAAATATGACCATTACTTTGATATTCATTTTGACAAAGATGGTCGCTATTCAGGTGAGGCTTTTCGATATGGTGAGCACCTGGGCCTTCCAAAACCGGAACAACAACCAGTCATTCGTGGATTGAAATGCGGGCCATTTGATTTTCGCTTTTGGTACTGGCAAGGTGAACCCAAGAACACTTTGCTTGATAATGATTCGAGGTTTCGAATCAATGAAAAGCTGATGTATTCGGGTGGAATAATGATCTATCGAGATGGGCTACGAGTACTACCCTATGGGATACCTGAAAACGACTGGTTAAATATTGAGTAAAGGCGCAGTAAAGGCGCAGGCTTCTACCACTTCAGCTATCGCCGGATGTTTGGCTATATTTCCATCGATGTAAAAAATAATCCTACCTTGAAAGACAAGGCTGGGCGAGAAGGGATGATTAAGAACGGAGCATACCGCGACCTCCGATCAACGTTAGAGACATTTCTTAAGCAGATCTCAACTCAATATTTCTATAAAAACCAAGAATTCCGGGCACAACAGGGTCAGATCCAAGTAGCAAGCAAAACATTGAAAGACCACAAGAAGGCTCTCACTGCGAGAAGAAATGATCTTCTTGAAGAACTCAATAAGTCGTTTTCCAATATCGAACCGCAACGATCCCGACTTATCACACTTAGAGATGAAGTTGTGCAAAATCTTAGTAACTCCGACCTTTCGATCGAAGAATTAGAAGAAATAGTAAGTTCGTTTGAAAAGCGGGTGCAGCAACTACTGGGTGAATCAAAGGTTACAATTTCCAAAAACTTATCTCTCGGTCGAGGGCGTGAACTCAATCAGGTCGCTTTTGACTACCAGGGGGCCTACATGGCCTTGCGGGAGGACGCAGAATCAGCTCGCGAAGCGATCATGACAAAAGTGGAAAAGGATTGCCCCTCCATTGAGAAACGCTTGGCGAGAAGAAAGCTATTAGAGAATATGTTGGCATCAGGGAAAATGCGTGTAGGTAAGGAATTTTCGAAATTGAACAGTCTTATTGAGAAGCAAACTTCTTCCATTGCTTCCCAAATTGAGAAAATCAAGACTCATGCTTTGGCTCATGTTGAGTCATCATTGCTCCAGGCCACAAAAACAACCTCCATTGAAGATGCGATTGGCTCTGAGGTAAATATTGAAGATGCCATTAAACTCACAATTGAGGCTGCGGATTCAGGAGAGAGTCAATGCTTGGAATTGCAGGAACGGCTTTCACATGTTTTTGGAAGTGCCCTCTCTGAAGATAATGCTCTGGTCATGTCTGTTCAGGATGACCGCATCGAGGAACTTGAGAAAAAGATTCAAGAGACCATTGAGTTGGCTCAGATTGGTCTATCGGTTGAGATGATCCAGCATGATCTCCACAATATGTATCGAGGGATTTCTGGTTCGATCCGCACCCTGAGACACATGTTCACCAAAATTCCGGAAGCAATGACTCACGTGAATTCCCTACAGACTTTATTTCAGCATCTTGAACTCCGATACCGGCAACTGGAACCCCTCTATCGTGCGAGCTATCGATCCAAGAAGCAGATCTCTGGGAAAAGCATCTTGCATTTCGTGAGACAATTCCTTGCTCATGATCTGGAGGTCGCAGGTGTGTCTTTAGAGGCTTCAGAGAAATTTCTCGAATTTCGTGTTCTGGAGGCTCCTTCGCTGATTCATCCTTCATTTGTTAATCTCGTCGATAATGCAATCTACTGGCTTCGTTCTGTTAATAGACGGGTAATACGATTCGACATTGTCAACGACGTAATTGTTGTGAATGATAGCGGCACAGGAATACATAAAACGATGCTGGAGAGAATTTTTGAAGCCTTTACTACAACTAAGCAAAATGGACGAGGGTTGGGGCTATACATTGCGCGACAGAGTTTGTCGTTAGCAAATCACGAGATCTGGGCCACTAATGATTCTGCCTATAAAGTGGAACCGGGAGCCTGTTTCTGCCTGAAGTTTAGTGAGAAAGCACGCAACCATAGAAATGAGGATGACGATGATACAAAGTAGCTATAGTATGATTGCCGACAAAACGATCAGGAACTTCATTAAGGCCGTTGTACTCATTGATGACCATTGGGCGGAGGCTCAGAATGCACCAGTTTTTGAGGATGTCGACCCCGCCCAACTCAATCTTGATTCGCAGTCGATACCGCCACAAGATGATGTTGATTCGGTCATTACACCCGGAGACGAAGAGAATTCCACCGTCTCGATGAGTTCGGCTGATCCAACCTACTTGCGAGAAATTGGAAAAGAAATCACAAAACAAGGATTTCTTTTTACTGGTCTTGCTTATACAGATGCCCTCAAGGAAATCGCAATCAAGCTTGCATCAAAATCGGATATTTTGATCCTTGATTGGCTATTGGGAACAGAAAGTCCTGAGCCAGCACTAGAACTGTTGACAAAGCTGAAGGATTCAGGCTCCCCACGTTTCGTCTTTATCCTCACAGATCAAACTGAATTGGATCGTGTCCGTGCGCAAATCAGCGAGAGGCTTTGCGAAGAAGCGGAGGGAGCAGCTCTCGTTTTCAGTTGCGGACCTTTTTCTTTTTCGTTGAAGAACAAGCCTCAGGCTGGCGGAAGCAATACTGTTCAGGCAGAAGCAATACTCGAAGAGGCAATTTTTGGCATTCGCGCACGGTTTGGAGGACTTCTCCAATTGGCTGCGCTTGAATTGTTGGGACAATATCGTGACTGTCTGCATGAAGTCCTTGATCACTTTCATGCGGATATGGATTTTCCCTTTATTCTGGAGTGGCTTGAGAAAGAAAGTCCAATCCGAGATAGTCACTCTTTCAATGCTCTCGCAATTGATGAGTGGACAGCAAGGGTCACTCGTCGCTTTCCAGCATCGGTAGCACAAACAATAAAAGATGAGACAGTGTCTGCACTTCTTATAGAGTGGAATGAAACAATGACTTGCCCTGAAAATTTAGAGGAAAAGATGAAGGAGCTGTTCGCCGTTAAAGGCAAAGCATTTCCCAGCGATGAACAAAAAGTCACTGAATTAATGGAGAGTCTCGGAGAATGGTTGGCTTTATCGAATTCTTGTTGGCCAGGCAATTTGGAAGGTTCAAGTAATAGTACTCCATGGGGTAAATATGCGATACGTCTTTTGGCCATGAACTATTTAAGCATAAGGAAAGGCGTATCATCACCTATTGGAACATTGACAGTTTTGGATGCTCTTTTTCAATGCCATGCAAATTTGCCATCAAAGCTTCAGCAAGGAACGGTGCTAATGACCCCCGACGGTAACTATCTGATATGTATAACACCTGCTTGTGACTGCAGTCGTCCTGCTCGAATAAGATATTGTTATGTTTTTCTTGAATCTAAAAAAATAGATATCTCAACGTTAAAGGATCACCTAGAGGGTGCAGTTGTGGCGATCCGGACAAAAGAAGAGGACAGCATATTGCTGGCTGTAACCCCTAAACCAACATTTACCTATAAAATAGCCAATCCATCACTTGAAAGCGACTTGCAAGTTTCTGTTACTTATGGCTCGGAGGATACCTTTGTTATCAAACCCATCGCACAGCTTCGACCTGCTCGCGTTCAGTCTCTGATTTCTTTGGCTGCGGGAAAAGCAATAGAGGTTGGTTTAGACAGATCAGAACTTCTTCGACAGCTCTGCAAACCAAACTGAATCGGGGGGGCTACGCCTTAAAGCAAAGTGAAACAATGCCTAGAAACTGGACAGCTCACGAACTTCTGATTGCGATGAATCTCTACTGCCGGCTCCCGTTTGGGCAGTTTGATCAGTCGAATAGGCATATTCGCGAAGTTGCCGAGAAGATGGATCGTACTCCCAGTTCTCTGTCGATGAAACTCTGTAATCTGGCATCACTCGATTCCTATCACCAAGACCGTGGTGTCGTCGGCCTAAAAGGTGCCAGCAATCTTGATCGAAAAGTTTGGGCCGACTTTCAGCAGGACTGGTCAGTAATGGCGGAGAAGAGTGAAGCTGCATTCGAAGTCTTGATGGGTGGAATAGGTTCGAAAGAACCTGCTTCAGAAGTTGAACAACCGAGCGGGCCCTCGGAGGCTGAGCGGATGGTAAAAACTCGGCGTTTGCAAACATTTTTCCGAAATGCCATTTTGGCAAGTTACGAAAGTCGTTGCGCGCTTACGGGGATGGCAATTCCCCAACTATTAGTCGCTAGCCATATTATCCCGTGGAGCAAAAACGAGGAGCGTCGCGCCGACCCTACCAACGGCCTATGCCTGAATGTTCTCCACGACAAAGCATTTGATCGTCACTTGATTACGTTTGACGAAAATTACAGGTTGGTGGTTTCCAGTATCTTAAAGAAAGGCGACATTTCCGAATTCCAATCGTCAAACTTTGCCAAACTCGAAGGCACGGCGATAGCACTCCCTCACCGTTTCGCACCGGATTCCAAAGCATTAGAAGAACACCGCAATGCCTTTGTTGCTTAACAAGCCTTGCACTTTGCAAATAGAGCGGAAGTTCAAGGAAACAGACAAATAATATTTCTACGGCATTGGGAGAAACGAAAGCAATAATAATCATGACTGACTTTATGACTTCCAAGCAACGCAGCCAAGCAATGTCCAAAGTCCGCGGATATAACACAAAACCGGAAAAGCGTATCCGTTCTCATTTGCATAGTCGGGGCTTCCGATTCAGAATTAATAGTCCAAATCTTCCGGGGAAGCCGGATATTGTGCTAAAAAAACATAATGCCATAATATTTGTTCACGGTTGTTTCTGGCATAATCATAAAGGATGTAAAAAGTCTAAACTACCCGGCACACGAAATGAATTCTGGAAAAATAAAATTGAGGGGACTGTTATGCGGGATCAAAGAAATATATCTGATCTCACTAAACAAGGATGGCGAATAGCGGTAGTCTGGGAATGTGGAACCAAAAAACAGGATGATTTGGGAAATATCATAAAAAAACTATCGAAATGGATAATTGAAGGGAAATCAAAGCGAATTGAACTGTCTGTTCAGAAGGCATTCTAAAAGAGAGGGGTTGTATTGCAAGACAAAAGACACTTAAGCCACAGACTTACACAGACTGACTCTGAAGTTAAAACAAAGGGAAAAAGAAGAAAAACAGGCTCACCGCTCCCCGGACAAAAAACGCCGAGGACTTTCCCCGGGCAAAAAGCGTCGAGGACAAGAAGGCGCAGATGCACGCAGAGGAAAGGTAGAGATCAGTTGGTAATCGCAGCAGAGACTGAACAAGTGTATAAGAAACCTTATTTCAATTTTTATGTCGTAAGTACCGCAAGAAATAGATTCCGGATATGATAAGAATTATTACTATCACAAGGACAATGGAAGCATAGGGGCCATATTCGGCAATCTTATCGTGGATTTTTCGAAGCAGCAGTGCCCAGCAGGCTACTGCCAGGCAAGTGCTTGATAACACTATAGTCAGGTTTTTCCAGGGACTAAGCCCCAAAAGATATCCTACCGCGCAGCCAACCATTGGTCCGGTCATCCAGAAAGGAATCCACACGAACATAAAGAGCCCGATCAGTCCATATTTACGGATGGTATCCTGGTGGGCTTCCGCCGCGATACTTGTGCGTTCCATGATTCTTCTGAGCGGCTTGATTACCAGAATACTGTTCCAGCTGAATGCAAAAAGCGGATAAAAGATAAGTACTAAAATGGTTTCGATAATTATATTTGTGCATATAACCAATACATTGGATAACCCAAAAGAGTAACCGAATGAAATTCCGGCTGCCCTGCCGAACAGGATATTTGTTGCACTCATCCCTATAAAGACATGGGCTTTCTCCTGGTAATAGATATAGCCCAGCCCCAGCACAGTAATAAAGAACAGGGCCATTATCAACCCTATCTCAAGAATGTGGCCTTCCGGTGTCGCGAGTAATTTTTTCCAAATGTGCTTTCCTTCACATGAGGTGATGCTCTCCAGCTCCTTCTTGCCTTTTGCCATAATTAAATACTCTATGATGATGTAAGGGGACTGTTCTCGTGCTTATCATTTGTGCCTTATCAAATTATGTTAATAACATATTGAATCTATGAAAAGCAAATCTTAACGCGAAGAGCGCAGAGGAAAGCAAAATGAAAGATTATTCACCGCAGAGGCGCAGAGAGCGCAAAGAAAAACAATAATTTAGGGAAAAAGATGGAAGATACGAATTTCCTCGGACAAAAGACGCCGAGGACAAGGATAGATACAGAAGTAAAAGCCGAGAAGCAAGATGCCAGAATTATGATTGTGGGATTTAGGTATTGAAGAATTGTTTATACAAGCAGATTTAAAATAATCTTAATCATCATTTCTTTTTCCCTTGGCTTGCTTACTGCAATCATCAACGTCAGTGCAACAAGGGCGTTGTTATCAATACGTTGTGATCTATCCTTCCTGTATAATATGCCGTTTCTATCTAGAAAACATATAAACAAGGCTGCGGCGATTCGTTTATTGCCATCCACAAAACTGTGATTCTTTGTAACAAAATATAACAAATGTGCAGCTTTTTCTTCAACTGTGGGATAAACATCCAGGCCGTCAAACGTTTGATAAATTGCACCCAGTGAACCTTGAAAACTCTTGTCCTTTTCTCTTCCAACAAGTGCGGAGCTCTTGAACTTTTCCCTCAACGCATCAATTATTTTACGGGCCTTTTCATATGTTAACTTGAATTTTGAACGTTTTATACCTTTTGGTACGGAAAGCCGTTCATGGTCATAGTCATCCAGGACATCAAGTGCACGGCTGTACTGCGTGATAACTTCAATCAGGCCCTTTGCTTCGTCTGATACGCCATCAATGTGTACCACATTACTGAGAAGTTTTAAAGACTGCTTAAGCTGTTGATACTTGTGTTCAGAGGCTATTAAGCGCTTTTCATTAATCGTGTAACCGTCCACGAGGTGCTTTTTGAGCACGTTCGTCGCCCAAATCCTGAACTGCGTACCCCGTTTAGAATTAACCCGGTAACCAACAGAAATAATTGCATCCAGATTAAAATATTCTACCTGATATATTTTGCCATCCGCGGCAGTTGTTGCAGTTTTTGCAACAACTGAATTGCGGATTAACTCTTTTCCGTTAAATATGTTACGCAAATGACGCGAAATAGCAGATTTGTCTCTTTCAAAAAGATCGGCCATCTGATTAAGGCTCAACCAGACGGTATCTTTTTCCAAAAGGACTTCTACCCGATTCCTGTAAACAAGCACCTTCCCCTTTGCCGGTGCTTTGTTCTCTTTCTTCTTGCCCGTCATACAGCAATGTCTCCAACTCATTAAAAACAATAATTAAATAATCAGGAACCACTCGCGAAAATAAATGCATGTGAAATCTTACTTGCGTAAACAAGTAAATTCAGTTTTTTGAGGATATTTAAAATGTGTTAAAAATGATTTGTATCTGGTTTTTGCTGATGGTTATTATAAAAGGGAGGGGTTGTTTTACAATATAAAAAATTATTCACCGCAGAGGCGCTCCCCGGACAAAAGGCGCCGAGGACAAGGAGATCGCAGAGGAAAGCAAAATGAAAGATAGAAATTAACCACGGAAAACTACGGATTAACACTGAAGATAGAGGAGAGAAGTAAGATATTAGATGCTGGAAAGAGGATAGTATGTTATTGGTTAGTTAAGGGAAGATTCTATAAATATCTTTACGATGTGCTATTCGCTGGCAGATTAACAATTTTTGAGTCTTATCCATTGTAATGCCTATTCGATATCTTCCGATTCTGATTTTGTATTTGTCCGGATATCCTGTCATATGCTCAAGATATCCGAGTTCGAAGGGATCAGTTGACAATAGCTCATCAAAAACTATTTTTTCGGTGTGAGTTTGAACATCTTTGGGTAGTTTGGAGAGCTCTTTAAGGAATCGTTTGGTATACTCAACTTTCCACATTTTATTTCAAAGATTGATAATATTTCTTTGCATCCTTAACAGAAAGTTGTTCATCATGCGAGACTTCATCTATTAATTTTGATAATCCATAATTTTCTATAATTTCTTCTAATTGCTCAAACTCCTTAATTGGAATTTGAACAGCAATTGGTTTCTGGCTTTCGTCCAATACGATACTTTTATGGATTTTTAACATTTTTAAACTCCTTATTACTGAGTATCTATGTCTTGTATATTCAACTAAATTTAGTTGGTATTATAAAAGAGCGGGGTTGTTTTGCAAGGCAAAAGGCATTAGACGCGAATTTCACAGATTAACACTAAAAGAAAAAACAAGTAGATTATTCACCGCAGAGACACAGAGGGCGCAAAGAAAAACAATAATTTAGGGAAAAAGATGAAAGATACGAATTTCCCCGAACAAAAAGCGTCGAGGACAAGGCGCTAATGGAAAAACAGATAGATTATTCATCGTGCCCTGGGACGGGGCGGGTAAGGAGTCACAAAAATTACAGAGGGAAATGAGGTGATAATAAACAGCCGATAAGAAGCAAATGATCCCGGTGTTCTTAGATAAAACATGAACTTATAGCATTTTGTTTGTAAACGGCGGCAGTGGAATTTAGTGGTCTTTTCGAGGGTCTATACCGCTTCTTCTGTCCAGCTTGCTTCTGCGCTCCTCGCCCTCACCCTGCTCCGTCTCTTCCTGGTTCACCGTTTCTTTCATAATTCCATTTTTTTTGAAACAGTCGACATACTTTTTATCAGTTTCCAAGACATGGTTAATTAGCCACTTACTTAAATAGTTCAGTATTTCGCTTGCAATATGATAATCGGCATTAATTATCCCATTTTCATATGCGCTTATTTTAGTGACAAAATCGAGATGTTGTTCTTTGTGGTATTGATATTCCACATAATTAAACTTTACCATATAAAGCTCTTCTCTTGCGAAATGAGTTTGTACATATTTTTTCATTTCGCTTAGTACTTCCATGAGCTCTTCTATGTCGTCATTGTGTTCCTTTGAAAGAATAGCTTTGTTGATAATACCAATTAATCTCTTATGATCTTCGTCGATTATTGGTATGCCCAGGCTATATTTCTCGTCCCATTCAATCATAAAGTGAATTGTAAAACTATAATGCTATTTACGTCAAGATTAAAAAATAGAGTAAGATAGTGGTAGGGGAAAGTGATTTGTCGCTACTTCTTGTATCCTGTTCTTCATTTAAGCGGTGATAGTTGTGATGATCCAGGCGCTCTTGCGGCTAGAAGCGTGCCTCCAACGACTGCTAATGGCAGTACAAAGCTTGATAAAAACGGAATTGCAAAAAGAAAGATAAATATTGCTCCGAAACCGGTACAGGCATAAATATGATGCCACAGGAATTTGGCCCCCTGCCTGAGGCCTATACTCCTCCTGGTTTGTGGATAACTGATATATTGGAATGTGACAAGCAGAAAAGCGAGTATAAACGCAAATATGTTTACAATCGGTACCCAACAAAATATTATAGCAAAGACAGCAGCAGTGAATGCGATTGCTGTCTTAAACAGATCGATCCCGATAAGTTTAATATGCGCTTTCAGCGTTTTTTTTGTAACCGGTGGCAATGGTATTTCAGTAACCCTTTCGGCCCTCTCTGCCAGTGTATCATTAAATGGGGAAGCTACGATACTGCTGGTAAAGATAAATGTCAAAGCCGCAACCATCCACAATGCCATTTTGCCAGACAACATAAAGAACCTGCCTATCAGGCTGGCAGGTTCGAAACCAAGGCTGGTAATGTACTCCCGAAGATGTGAAATTGCCCAATCCTGTAACTGGCTTATTCCGTAGATAAAAAGTATAAACGTCAAAGCCAGTGGAAGTGCACTCCAGAAAAGAAGAGATTTATTGGTAAATATCAACTTGAGTGCCTGGTATGGAAGAGTAAGCCCGAACCACAGGGATCGGGTCCTGGGAAAAAGTATTCTTGGTGGAATGGTATCCATTTCTATTTTTAATAATAACGGTATTGTGTTGATGATAATGAAGCAATACGGACAGTTTTCCATTTTACAATCTTTGGGTATTCATATCTACTGTTAATAGCCATCATGTCATTGGCAAATCAGGAAAGTTCGTTTTGGCCGTGGAAATAAAGAAAAAATGGATAGTCCGGGGTGGCAATTTTAATGGTTTGCACTTGCTTAGACCTACTCCTTCTGGCTATAATTCTGCCATGATTAAATGTTTAACCCTTACTCTCTGTGTCTGTCTCCTTCTTGCGGGATGTATAACTTCACCGTCTTCATCAAGAAATCATCATGAACGGGTTTCCCGGGAAATAGCTGAAATACTTGCTAAGGCGGAACAGGACGATTCTATTGGGGATAACATCAAGATAACGGTGAATCTGTTGACTACAAGTGTGACAGACTATTTTGCTATCAATGCCCTGACGCAAAGAGTATACGGAGATGTTACTATTACAAACCGCCCTGAAATCTTCACTGAATCTGGCTTGCAGATAGGCGTGGCCGGAGAAAACTTTCGCGCTCAGCTTGATATTGCAAAACGAAAACTCAAGTCGTCTCAAGATTCAGAGATTTTTCTGGTACTGGCTGATGGTGCGTCCGGCTCTATTAACATTGGGAAAGAGATTGCCGTGCCTCGGTTTTTCTACTTTGGCAGGTGGTACAATGGTATAGATTACGAATTTAGAAGGGCGGGCAGGTCTCTGGAAATCACTGCTCGAAAGCTTCCATCCGGTTTGATAGAAATGGAGCTGACTCCCGTCTTCTCCCGGTTTCTAAATGATGGTGGCGATCTTGAAATGACTGAGCTTTCAACGACAGTAACAGCACGTCCGGACCAGACACTTGTAATAGGCGGTGACACGTCTTCAGGCGAGAATGTCGCCAGCGCTATGCTGGGTTACCGTAAGATGGGAGAGATGAGAGAAACTCTGATTACTGTCACACCTCACATAAAGTAATGCTAGAGCTGTTTTTGAATCGACATGCCTGAGAACACGCGGGATAGTATTTCAAAATCGGAGTTTGCTTTAGGCACTTTAGTTCACTTAAGGCACTTCAAACTTGATGTCAATATGCTCCAGTGGATTACAAAGAGTGACAAGGTGGGAATTCCAAATTGTATCCCAATTGAGTTTCTTGCAGGGAAGTGATTTGTGGATCCATGCCATGGTAATATGGATATGCGGGAAGATTTTACTGTTCTCTGATAAGGCAGCAACTTCTGCAATAATATCCCCTTCACGTACTCTCTTTTCCGTATTATCGCAATTCCGTGGAGTGGTATGCCCATATATAGTATGAAGCGTATTCCCGTCTTTGTCGTTGGTGCTATGTTTTACATATATTGATTTTCCCAGAAAATCATCGTGGATGTGAACTATATCTCCGGTATACATTACCGGTATTTTTGTTCCATTATCAATACGTCTGACCTGCCCTCTGTTATCTCTGTAAAAGCAGAGATCTATCCCCTCATGAGGTGTGGGCCGGAGACCTTTATCTGCCCACCATGCCTCCGTATCATGAAATAACATTCCTGGGTAAAAGATCCACTCCTTGAATCCGTGTGTATGAAAATCATTATGCTTTGCAAAAAACGTGTTGAATGTTGATTCAGGTATCGTGCTTTCTTCGTGTTTCATAGAAATTAACTACAAAGGGAGTTTTGCAAAATTCGGTTGGCAATAGGCAACAAAACAAGAATAGCTTGTTTAAAAGAAAGGATTGCTGGTTTTCTCGATTCCCACCGTAGTCATTGGGCCATGGGCAGGGAATACCAGGGTCTCATCCGGCAGGGTAAAGATGTATTTGTGGATATGCTCGATCTGGCATTGTGCAGCTTTTGAAGAGATTGTTCCTCCGATCGAACCGCACATAAGAGCGTCGCCCGTAAACACACAGCCGTGTCCATAAAACGACATTCCGTGTGGGGTATGGCCCTGTATAGAAATAGCCTGGAATTTTAAGTTTCCGACCTCGATCATTTCACCTCCCTGTAACTGGTGTTCTGCATCCTGGACTTCTCCCTGTCCGGCATAGCTCTCGGTTTTATAACGGCTGTTGAAATCAGGCAGGCCTTCAGTATGGTCCCAGTGGCCGTGTGTAAAAAAGAGAGAATTGAGCTGTATCTTTTGCTCTTGAATAAAGTCATCTATCTCGGTACTGAAACCGCCCGGGTCAATAAACGCTCCGATTCGTGTCTCCGGGTCTGCTACCAGGAATCCATTGATTCCATAGCCTCCCACGGTAAAACGCTTGAATATGAAGTTGGTCATCATGATGATAAATTGTTTATATATATAATTTTAAAGTTAATAAAAAATGAGCCTAATCATATCTAACCTCTTCCAGGTTGGCTGCCTGGTGAATATCGGTTTCAATCCATTCTGTATCAATAAACCGGGCTTTGTGAAATACTGAGTCGGTAAGGTCGCAACTTTCAAAAGTACAGCGTATAAAAGTTGCCGCCCTGAAAATAGCCTTTTGCAGGCGGCACTTTGTAAATTGAGTATCAATAAAAACAGAGGAGGGAAAGCGTACAAAGAAGTAGTCTTCATTCTCAAATCGGCAGGCTTGCCACCATGATCCACTAAAGGATATTTCACTGAAACGGGATTCCTTGAACTTGCAGTCGTAGAAGGTAGATAAACCAAAGGAACTTAGTTTTCCTTCCGATTTTTCAAACCTGCATCCGGAGAAATGGCTCTCAGTAATAAAGGAGTCCTGTATCTGTAAGTTCCCCCAATTACAGTCCTGGTAATATCCTTTATCGCACAGGGCCTGATCAATTGATACATTTTGAAAGCGGGTATTCTGCGCCCTCAGAAACCGGCAACGAGCATCCTGTAGCCTTATTGACTGGACAGTGCTGCCGACCAGGCATTTGCCGGACATATCTTTCTGTTTCAAATCCCTGCCGGGAAGGGTCTCGTGAATGAGGACTTTTCTTTTTGGACTTTCCTGCATATTTTTTTTAACCTCTTGCTTTATCCGCTAATAGCTTCTATCAGTTGTATATCGTCGTCTTTGAGTTCAAAGTCCATTGCCTGAAGATCTTCCTTCATGTGCTGCTCGCTTGTTGTTCCCGTAAGAGGGGTCATTCCCACTTGCATGGAAAATCGGAATACAACCTGTTCCGGGGTCCTTCCCAATTCTCCGGCAATTGACTGGACTTCAGGGTTTTGCATAACAAATGGATTTGCGGTTAATAATGAAAACCCTTCATAGACAATCTGGTGTTCCTTGCAAAATTCCCTGACTTCTCTGTCCCATCCCCGATTCGCAAAGCATCTGTTTTGGACAACCATAGGTTTCACTTCCGCTTTTTCTGTCAAGAGTTTCAACTGTATAATGTTCACATTGCTGATGCCAATGAATCTGGCTTTCCCTGTTTTGTAAAACTCTTCAATGGTACGCCATACTTCCCAGTCCTCATTTCCCAGGCCAGGTTGAGAATAGGGGCCATGCAGGAGATAAGAATCCAGATGATCTGTATGCAGATTTTTCAATGTATTCTCAAAAGACTGTCTCACTTGTGTGGTAAGGTCCAAAGAGGGATCATAAGGGATCCTGTGATCATGCCCATTAACCGGAGTAAATTTTGACTGGAGAAACAACTCATCACGGCTTATTCCATTTCTGGCTAATTTCAATAATGCCTCACCCGTCAGGTGTTCCTGATAATGTCTGGGTTGGTTTGCGGTATCGATAGCGGAAAATCCGGCAGAAACTGCCATCTCAACCAGATTTGTTGTCGCATCTTCTTTCCAGGCAGTACCATAGATAAATGAAGGAAATGTATTGTTATTTTCAGTAGCCATCCTTTTTTTCTCCCAAATCTTCCGGTTTTTTATTTCGACAATTACATTTCAAATAGACCAGAACATAATGCTTTATAGTGTCTATTATGTTTTTTTATTTGTTTGCGATCCAGCTACACTATCAGTTATATATAATATACAAAACAATTCAAGTAGGGATTTTAGAAAATGGGTTATACACATGTCAAAGTTTTATCCAATACATTTGGATGTTAAAAGTAAAAAATGCGTAATTGTCGGTGGTGGGAAGGTGGCATACCGTAAAGCATGTAGATTGAAAGAGTCTGGTGCTGACGTTGTAGTGGTCAGCCCCGAAGTCTGTTCTGAGATGGTTAATGAAGAGGGGCTTGTTTTAATAAAGAAAGAGTATGAGGAGCGCTTTTTAGATGATGCTTTGCTGGTAATTGCTGCAACGGATAACGAGGTGGTTAACAAAAAGGTAACGTCGGATGCTGAAAAGAGGAGCATAATGGTAAATGTGGTTGATTATCCTGAACGCTGTTCCTTTATCGTCCCTTCAACAATTAACAGGGGAGATCTTTGTATAAGTGTTTCAACCGGAGGCGCAAGTCCTGCTGTTGCGAAAAGAGTTAGAGAAGAGTTAGAGACTGCCTTTGGTAAAGAGTATGAGGAGTATCTGGATTTGTTGACTAAAATGCGCAGTTTGGCAATGTCCACTGTAGAAGACAGCGTAAAGCGCAGGAAAATACTCCAGCGTCTGGCGGAAAAAGATATTTTTGATACGGTGAAGGATGAAGGAGTTGAGAGCGCTGAGACGAAAATGAGGGTGATTATTTCCGGGTAAATGAGGTTCGGATTGCATGAATATGAGAGCAAGGTGCTGTCGCTTGCCAGATTTATACGAATATATCGTTTCGTTCGGGGTGGTGTTTTGCCAGTTTGAAAAACAAGTTTTGCGGCCAAAATGGTACTGTTTCCTCTCTGTGGACAAGGATTTTTCTGCTTGAAACAAATTTTTTAAGTGATAATATGAAATTTCGCAATATTGCGATTTTTTATAAATTATACTATTTATGAGGTTTAAGGAGCATTTGATGTCTGAGAAAAAGAGTGCAGAAAGAGTTGATTTTAATGAATTGAAAACCGGCGGTTTTATTAAACAGAACCAGAAAGACCTTTTTACGGTTCGTTTAAGAGTCCCGGGAGGCAGACTTGACGTCGATAAGATGTCCAAGATTGCGGCAGTCGCTAAGAAATATAGTAAAATGGGTTATTGCCACCTTAGTTTCAGGCAGTCGGTTGAGATTATTGGTGTACATATAGATGATTTTGATGCAGCGGTAAAAGAGTTGGCAGCATTTGGGCAGCCAATAGCATCCTGCGGTCCCAGAATTCGTGTTCCGACAGCTTGCGGCGGTAATGAATATAATCCTAACGGAGTTATGGATGCACAGAAAAAAGCGCTGGAGGTAGACAAAGTGCTTTTTGGTACAAAATGCCCTCATAAATTTAAGATTTCATTTTCAGCCTGTCCGATCGACTGTGCCAGGACAAGGGGAATGGATTTAGGGTTTCAAGGTGTTGTAGATCCAAATTATGAGGACGATCCGTGTACGGGATGTACTCTATGTGAAAAGGCGTGTCTGGAGGGAGCAATAGTTTCAGATGAAGATGGAAAGCCTGTTTTCGATAGAGAAAAATGTGTATTTTGTGGTGATTGTATAAAGGCGTGTCCTACTGATGCATGGACCCCAAAGCGAAAAGGATGGGCTGTTCGTGCAGGAGGAAAGCATGGAAGACATCCAAGGAAGGCAGATAACATTATGCTGTTCCTGCCGGATGAAAAGGTGTTGGACTACATTAGCAAGACCGTCGAATGGTATAATGCAAATGGTGAGAGAGGGGAGAGGATCGGGACAACTTTTGACCGTGTCGGAGTGGAAAAATACAAAGAAGAGGTTGCGGGTCTTTTTGGTGACAGTTAAATGGAAGAGAAGAAATTTGTATTATTTCTGCATAGCGGTAATTACGAAAAGTTATATCAGGCAGTGATGCTTGCCATAACCGCCGCATCTATGGGGAGCAAGGTTCACATATTTTTGTTCTTCTGGGCTTTGAAGAAATTTGCGACTGATAAGCTGGATGTTATTGAGTTTCCTGCAGGGATGAATGACGAAGACAAGCGGTTGTTAGAAGCCGTACCGCAGGGGCAATCCAATATGCTGAAGGAGTTGTTAAGCGAAGTAGGTCAGATGGGAAATTTGGAAATTTATGCCTGCAGCGGTGCGGTAAAATTAATGGGACTGGACGAAGAGCTGGTAAAAAGTAAAGTCGATGACATTATAGGATTGCCTACAATGTTGAAGATGGCTGAAGGCGCTGAAACTCAGTTGTTTATTTAACATTGGTAGTAAATTAGTTATTAAAGAAAATTGTGATCCACATTAATCGGCATTTAGAAAACCGGATGTTAAAAGAGGCGAAGACTGCCTACCCTCATGAATGTTGCGGTTTGCTTGTAGGTAATAGTAATGATTCTGGGAAAATAATACATGAGGTTTATCCGGTTGAGAATAAAAATAAGGTAAGGGCTGCAGACAGGTACGAAATAGACCCTAAAGAGTTTGACAGAATAGATCGGGAGGCAACTAAAAAAGGATGGAATATAACAGGTATTTATCATTCACATCCGGATCATCCGGCGGAGCCGTCAGCATTTGATAAAGATTGTGCGTCTGTATGGACTGAGTATTCGTATATAATCATATCCGTTAAAGATGGTATTGATGATGAGTTGAGATGTTGGCGTTTTGATGTCGAAAAGCAGGATGTTGAGGAAGAAGAAGTAAAGATAAGTAGGCGAGACTTTTTAATTGGCATGTCGTTTATCGTGTTTAGCTTTGTAGTCTATTTCGGCTTGTTCTCGATTCCGCTTTTCCCATTGACAAAAAAGGAAATGGCCAGTGCTGCTACTATAGGTTATCTGTTTAGCTGGGCTTTGACTGGGATAGGTATATTTTTCACGGGTAAGGAAGGTTATGAGTTTCTGAAGGAAAAATTTTTAAAGGGTTTTTTTAGAAAAATGTTAGGTAGAAAAGAAAAATGAGTGAAAACGTTGCAGATGAAAAAATTGATTTGAGAGGGGTCCTTTGTCCGATTAATTTTGTTAAGACAAAATTAAAGCTCGAAATGATGGAGGATGGGCAGGTTCTGGAAATCGCCCTGGATGATGGTGAGCCAATGAGAAACGTTCCGAGAAGTATAAAAGAGGAAGGGCACAAAGTGGTGGCGGTTGAAAAAGTTGACGACGGATACAAGATATTTGTTAAAAAGAGCTAATAGCTTTTTATGTTCGGCTTCAGTCAGGATCTATTATGCAAAACAGCGAGTTTATTGCGTACTGCTGATTTGCGTTTTTAATTCTCCTTTTTTTTGATAAGCTATTTGTAAATTTAATTAGATGTGCTTCAGAAATAGTAGAATGATTATAGTGTGATTCTGGGCGAAGGGCTTGGGCTCCTTGGGCTGCTGTAGATATCGTAAAACTATCTGTCAAAGGTTCAGATGTGCTGGCAGATTTGTGATAATTTTTTTCAAATTAAATGTTGCGTTAATGGCAGATTATTGCTAGTATGTGCGCGGTTATGTGTCACTCTTTTGTGTTCAAGAGAGTTTTATTATTGTTCCTTGCTATGCCGAAGTATTTGGGTCTAGGCCTTGCTTAGTTAAATAGTTCCGCAAATAAAGCAGAGAAAAGTAAAATCGTTGATACCGTATCATCAATAATGGGGGTCTGAAACATGGCTAGTGATTTAAAAGAAAAAGAAGCTTCCAGTGGTAATATTTGGATAGGCAAGAGAGATTTTTTTAGCTTGGCAGGCTGGGCAGTATTTCTTGTGACTGGCTTGGTCTATACTTTGAAATTGATGGGGCCAAAAAAGATGGGAGGATTTTTCTTCCCTACTGTTCTCTTTGAGCCGTCTCCTGTCTTTTCTGTTGGTTTGCCGGTGGACTTTCTGCCAGGTACCGTAACAACATTAAAGGCCAGGAAGGTCTTTATTGTCCGTGAGGGCAACAGCTTTAAGGCGATATCCGTTATATGTCAACACCTTGGCTGTGCAGTGCATTGGACAAAAGAAAAGAATATATTTGAGTGCCCATGTCATGGAAGTAAATATTATAAGAGCGGAGTAAACTTTGCCGGTCCGGCTCCTAAGCCACTATACCATTACGATGTTAGTATGGCTGATGATGGTAAGCTGGTCGTGGATACAGAGAAGATAGTGCCTATAAATACTGAGTTGGTTGTTTAATTGTCTTTAGTTCATGCTATTGGAAATTTATGTGAAAGGCGTGTAGATGAGTCAATCAGCAGTTTCCGAGCAGGGGAATCGGGTCTCCCTTGAATTGGATTGGTTAGAAAAAAATATTCGTTGTCAGCATCGTTGTCCAGCACATATGGACATACCTGGTTACATACGCCTGATAAGTCAGGGTAAGTATCTGGAATCATACAAACTGATGCTGGAAACAAACCCGTTTCCTACCGTTTGTGGATATGTTTGTCCACGCCCCTGTGAGTCCAAATGTAAACGTGGTGATTTCGACAAACCTGTGTCAATCGACAACCTTAAAAGGTTTGTTACCGATTATATATACAAAAATAAAGTAAAGATTCCTGTCCCTGAGATAAAAAAGAGAGATGAAAAGGTTGCTATAATTGGAGCGGGTCCTGCCGGTTTAACAGCGGCAAACGATCTCGCTGGAATGGGATACCAGGTGACTGTATTTGAGAAGGAATCCAGGGTTGGTGGTATGATGATGTGGGCTATACCGTCTTACCGTCTGCCGCGCGATCAGATAATGTTTGATGTGAGTAATATAGAGGCTCGTGGTGTTGAGATAAAGCTGAATACGCATTTTGGGAGTCCTGATAAAACAATTTCCGGGCTGTTGGAAGAAGGGTATAACGCAGTGTTTCTGGCTGTTGGCGCACAGAGAGGAAGGAAGCTTGAGGTTCCCGGAGAAGAGGGGACAGAGGGCGTCATGGATTGTCTTGACTTTTTAAAGAATGTGAGTGCCGGTGACCTCAAAAGCCCTGGTAAAACAGTGGCGGTGATTGGAGGTGGTAACTCTGCGGTGGATGCTGCCAGAACGGCCAAAAGAATAACACCCGATGTTTATATAGTCTATAGAAGGACGCGAAATGAGATGCCGGCCCTCAAGCATGAGATTGAAGAGGCAGAGCTTGAAGGTGTTAACTTTCACTATCTGGTTGCACCGGTGAAAGTTATTACTGAAAATGGGAAGGCAAAGGGACTTGAATGTGTCAAGATGGCACTGGGCGAGCCTGACAGCAGTGGAAGGCGAAGGCCTGAACCAATTCCTGGCTCAGAATTTGTAATTGATACAGACTGTATTATAACGGCGCTTAGTCAGGAGGCAGATTTGGAATTTCTAGGCGACGACAGTGGAATAGAGGCTACAAAGTGGGGAACACTTGTTGTGGACGATGGATTGCAAACCGCTAAAAAAGGTGTCTTTGCGGGTGGTGATGTGGCGTTGGGACCAAGTACGATTATTGAATGCATCGCTCAGGGGCATCTGGCATCTAAATCGATAGATTGCTACTTGAAAGGGGAAGACTTTAAGGAGTCCAAGGATAAAACATGGGTTACCCTGATAGAAGGAGATTATATCCAGGAGAGAGAAAGCAATTTTGACAGTACTCCTCGTGAGGAAATGGTAACAATACCTAAGTCGCAACGAGGGTCATTTGATCTGGTTGAGCTTGGATTTGCAGAGTCACAGGCGAAGATAGAGGCCGAACGATGTTTGAAATGTGATCTCAGTATCCAGGTTGTGGCTGAAGATTGTATACTCTGTGGCCGTTGCAGTAGTGTGTGTCCGGTTGATGCGCTGGAGCAGGTTGATGCAGATACAGGAGGTGATTATAAGCCTCATGTTAGTAGAGACGGGGTTGTGATAAGGCATACCGATGTGTGTATCAGATGCGGGAATTGCAAAGATTGCCCTGTGGATGCAATTAACATGAAGCGCGTATTTTGGGAGCCTAATGAAGAAATTAATAAATCACCTAAAGCACAAGTAGCTAGTAGTGATTAGGGCGTTGGTTTAATGAAGTGGATTTGTTTAATAAGTGATATTAAAAAGGGGACGCATAAATGAATTTAATCTTATATTTGATCAGGAAGCTTACGGAAACTGAAGTATGGAAATCGGTATTTCGGCATGGCTATACAGATACTCCCAGGAACAGGGCGCTTCAGACTATAAGCAATGTATGGTTGCATTTGCATCCCGTAAAGGTTCCAAAGCACGCGGTTAAAATTCGGTATACATGGTGTCTGGGCGGGCTAACATTCTTCATTTTTCTTTATTTAACAGTAACGGGTGTCCTGCTGATGTTTTATTATGTTCCGGATGTTAATCGGGCATATGCGGATATGATTGATCTGATGTATGTTGTTCCTTTAGGTCGTTTGCTAAGAACATCGCATCGCTGGGCGGGACATGCCATGGTAATAACCGTTTGTTTTCATATGTTGAGGGTGTTTCTTACCGGTTCTTATAAGGCCCCGCGCCAATTTAACTGGGTTTTGGGTGTACTGTTGTTAGTGCTAACATTCCTATTGAGCTTTACCGGATATTTGTTGCCGTGGGATCAGCTTGGATACTGGGCAATAATGGTGGGGACAAACATGGGAGCGGCAACTCCTGTTATGGGTTACCAGGGTCCCTTTGCAGAGATGTTAGGTGTTAAGATTAATAACGATATTCGTTTTGCTCTCTTAGGTGGTACACAAATTGATGCTCCGTCTTTGCTGCGAGCGTACGTGTGGCATTGCATCGGAATACCGATAATTTCGGGAGCGTTGATGATTCTTCATTTTTGGCGTGTTAGAAAAGACGGTGGTATTTCAGGGCCTCTATAAATAGTTGGGAGAATTTTTTATGTCAAATAATGCAGATGCGCAAGTAGCAAAGAATAATAAAACAGAGAAAGTCTTTTCGTGGCCAAACTTGGTGGCGAAGGAGTTTATAGCAGCAATTCTATGTACCGTTATATTGCTTGCTTATTCATACTATGTTGATGCTCCGCTGAGGGAGCTTGCCAATCCGGGAGAGCCTGAGAATCCAGCAAAAGCACCATGGTATTTTTTAGGATTGCAGGAGATTCTCGTCTATTTTGATCCATGGATTGCAGGTGTTGTTGTTCCCAGTATTATACTTATGGGGTTGATGGCAATCCCGTATATAGATACGAATCCTAAGGGGAATGGGGGTTACTGCTTCTGGGATAGAAGATTTGCGATAACGGTTTTCTTGTTTGGATTTATTTTTTGGTATGCTCTTATAGTGGTGGGTACGTACATGAGAGGGCCGTTCTGGTCGTTTTTCTGGCCTTGGGAGACATGGAGTTTTGATTTTCCAACCCCTCCGCCGTCGATAAGCTTACCAAACTGGCTGGGTATTCCTGCTCTTCTTGCCTATTTTGGATTTGGAATGTTGGTGCCTGCAGTCTTATTCTGGAAATTTGCTAAACAGCTCGGCTTTATCAGATATAACATCACGATGAGTCTATTATTGTTGATGATAGGAGTTCTTGTGAAAATTGCTTTAAGGCTTATGTTTAACATTAAGTATATATTACAGACTCCTTGGTTTAACATTTAAATATTCCGAACACGAGGATTGATTTATTTTTTTCTATTTTTTCGAGAGAAGTAAACAAATGAAAAAGAAATTATTTTTGTTATCCAGTATATTACTGCTAGTTATCACTTTCATGTGGGTTAAGAATATGTTGGAACCAGAATGGAAGCAATATCAGGTTGAGTATTATGAACAACAGCGAAAAGCGGTAGAGAAAAAGCTGCAAAGCGCAACTGACGAAGAAGAAATCGCAACATTGGAAAATAAGCTCGCTAAGTTACAAAAACCTAAGTATGAAATTAAGCAGATTCTTCTAAAAGGAGATTATGGTTGGGCTCAACAGAGTAACGGGCAGAAAACCGATAGATGTATGACTTGTCATATTGATGAAGCAAAGTTGACTGCGTCTCATGAAACGGTAGTTAAAAGCTTCCCGTTTGATATTTATGGATGTACAGTATGTCACGGTGGATCAGGTCGATCACTTGAAGAGAAACACGCACATCACGGTATTTTCAAACATAAGAGGGCGATGCGCCAAAGGTTAGATCATGCTGATGTTCTTTTTGATATGTGGGAAGAGATGGCTACTCTTTCGCTCGAAGAGGGTACAGAGTGGGCTAGTTTTAAAGATCGTACCATAACAGGTGAGAAGGCTATATATATGGGTAGTGGCAAATGTATGAGGTGTCATACTGGCCTGACAGCGCCACATGTAGAGCGATGGAAGAGAGTTAAATTCGAAAGCTTTAATGTTATCAAAGAAGCACCGGATTTCATTAAAGGAGATGAAGAGTATAGGAAAAAATGTTATGAGTGCCACACGACAGGCTATAACAAGGAAACGGGTACGTACGAAGAAGAGGGGATAACCTGTGAGGCATGTCACGGTCCTGGTGAGGTGTTTGCGACCTTCATGGACATTGGTAAGGCAACTGAAGGGCAGAAAATAGCTAAAATAACACCCGCCTATAATAAATGTGGAGGAACTGAAGGGTGTCACAGAAGTAGAAGGCATGAGATGAGGGTCAAATTCTTCAGAGACAGTAAAGAGCATGATCCGTATGAGTGGTTTAAGCCAAAGTATAAAAGGATTGTGACTGAGGCATTACAGAAAAAGAAAAGTGGTACCAACAAAAAGAGTGATCCCACATTGCCAAAGCATAATATTCGCTTTGTTAGATAGATCAGTGTGGTTTTATGCTAAAAAAGTGATAGCTTAATAATGTAATTAGTTTGTTGTTCAAATATATACTTTTGAATGTTTATGTTTCGTTGTAATTTTAGATAAAAGAAAGGGAGGATTTTCATAATGGATCTTCTGAAAACGTGTGCGGTTGTAGTTCTCTTTTCAGTTGTTTGTTTGCTGAGTTCAGGAAAAGCAAATGCATCAACTGAACTGGATTATATGGGCTCAGATACGGGCGAATTAGACTATGTGGGTGCTGAAGCTGGCAAAGGAGCCTCCGCAGACGGTGTTGGAGGTCCTGGTTTAGAACCTATCACCAAGAAACAGCATGAAAGAGCTAAGAATTTTTATAACAGCGTTTATACTTCTGCTGCGGCGAGGGCTCTGTATAGTGATAATGTTGGATTAGAAAAAGGTGCGGGTCCTTGGCAGGATTTTTATAAGCCAAAACCGATGCATATGTACTGGTTTCCATCACGTCACTATGTAAGACCGGAAGGAACATATTATGATCAGCTCCTGGAGAAGTATAAGAAAGATCAGTGTATTGAGTGTCACGAAGAGGTTACTCCCGGTATCGTTCATGACTGGAGAGACTCAACGCATGCAGATCCGAAAAAGAATAATTTCTTCGCTGTAAGGACAAGACAGATTGAGGAGCTTATTGAAAGAGATCTGGATAAAGTTGGCTGTAATGAGTGTCACGGTGAAGACCATGACGAACTTCATATGCCAACTCCGGATATATGTGGTAATTGCCATCCTAAACAGGTAAATGAATACTTAGATGAAATGGAGTATGGGCGACCTAACCATGTGGACACATTTACAGCTAATGTTGTTCCTCCATGGTATCCTGAAGCTGCAAGACAGGGCTATTTAACATCAATGTTTGGATGTGACTACTGTCACGGGACTACTGAGAAGTGTGATATCTGTCACACAAGGCATAAGTTCACAGCGAAAGAGGGCAGAAGGCCTGAGGCGTGCATGAGTTGTCACATGGGATTTGACCATCCGGATGCTGAGTCATATGGCGAGTCCAAGATGGGAATGATTTATCATATGGAAGGAGAAGAGTGGGACTGGGGCAAACCTCTTGGTGAGATAGTACCAGGTAAGGATTATAGAACCCCGACCTGTCAATACTGCCATATGTATCAGGCAGAGGGAAAATTCACACATACACTTGCCGCTAAGGGTATATGGAGAATGGGTACAGTTCCACCAAAAAGCTACGAGTTTGAATCTTCATTAAAAGCTTATCCTTATGGTGTGAAATTACCACCATTAGATAAAAAACTGGATATATATTCAGAAGCAAACAGAAAGAAAAGGGAGCAATGGATAGAGATGTGCTCAAATTGCCATAGCCCAAGATGGGGAAGGCTTTATCTGGAGAATCTGGATGACATGATGTTTGAGATGTGGAAAATACAGGACAGAGCACATTTGATTATGGATAATTTGGCGGCGGCAGATGCTTTTGACCCTCCGGTATCAGAACGAGATCCTTTCCCAATGGGTGAAGTATTAGCGGACGCACTAGGCCCTGGATTGCTGGGAGAAGGTATTTACAATGCATTTAAGGCCACTGGAGGTAAGTTGCCGGTGTATGGGCCAATACTAGGTGTATACACTGTCTTTATGGCGGGAAGGAATAATCCTTCTGTAATTGAGAATATATATACCAACATGTGGTTTGGTGATAAGGCGCATGCCTATAAAGGTACAGCACATGTGCAGCAGGATATATCTTGGTGGTACGGAGCATCAAAGGCATTCCAGGCTGTAAATGCAATGGAAAGTGAGGCTCAGAAGCTTTATCGTGCTAAAGAGATTGACAACCTTTTGGGTAAGAAAGATAGAAAAAGATCAGCGGGAATGGTAGGCGGTATTATTGTATTCGCCGGTCTTTTACTCGTGGGAGTTGTAGTAGCAGTCAGGATGAGAAGAAAAGATTAATAAAATAGAGTAATTATGAAAAATTACTTACTATTCAGTATATAAAGAGAGGCGCTCGATATCGAGCGCCTTTTTTTTTGCAATAATTTGGATTTTGACAAATGGTCAGATTCAAAGAAAAGAACTAATTCGTACCATGTAATATTGCAAATATTAACAGGATGAAAAGGTATATTAAAAATACTGGTATTAATATACACGAGAGAGTTTGTGACGGTATAAGCATTTGCACATAGATTTATTAGACTTGATTTTTATAATAAATGCTAATATAGTCCAAAATATAGAATTATAGGATTATTAATAAACGATTAACAAATGAATAATAGCAATTTATTACTTAAGAATGGTTCTAAAATTGCAATAATAGGAGGTGGACCCGGGGGTAGTTTTTTTGCCCATTTTGCGTCTCGTTATGCGAAAGAGGCTGGTATTGATATATCTATAAAGATATACGACAGAAAGAGCTTTTGTCAAAGAGGCCCACGTGGCTGTAATATGTGCGCCGGAGTTATTTCTGAGAATCTTTTTAATAACCTGGAAAAAGAGGGAATTCATATTGCAGATTTTTGCGTACAAAGAAAAATAGAAGGATATTGCCTACAGACACAAGATGAGAGTGTCTCTCTTCACCATCCGGTTCCGGGACATACACCAAAGATTGTTACTGTATTTCGAGGAAATGGTCCATTGCAGTCGTCACACGAGGGTAATGTCAGTTTTGATGACTATCTATTAAATCATGTTAAGGGGCAGGGAGCGGAGATAGTTTTTGAAGTAGTTAAAGATTTTAAAATGCCAGCAAGAAAAGAAGAACCGGTAATAGTAATTAGTGGTGAGGGGGATTTTAAAACTGAATTTGAAGCAGACCTTGTAGTAGGAGCTTTTGGTGTAAATACCGGGATGATGGAAAGGGTTGGTAATATGGGATTTGGATATAAGCCACCGAAGACTGTTCGGACATGTCAGTGTGAAATAATGCTCAGTCAGGAACATATAGAACAAACGTTTGGCAACAATGTTATTGTTTTTGCTTTAGGTAAAAGTGAGCTTAAATTTGCTTCCATTACACCAAAAGCAAATTACGTTACTGTTAATCTGGTAGGCAGAAAGGATTTAACAAGAAACAACTTGATTAACTTCCTTGACCATCCAACAGTAAGGCAATGGATGCCAGAAAAATGGAGAATTCCTAATAGTTTTTGTATGTGTATTTCTAAAATTCCTATCACTTATGCAAAACATCCTTTTGCAGACAGATTAGTTATATTAGGTGATGCAAGTATTTCAAGATCCTATAAAAGCGGAATAGAGTCTGCATTCAATATGGCAAAAATGTCCGCTTATACAGCTTTTAAGAATGGAGTGTCGGCAAAATCATTTATGAATGGTTACTTTAAGCCGGCAAAAAGGCTTCTGGCCAGGGACAACCTCTATGGGCTTATGATGCTCAAGATCAATGATTATATTTTCTCTAACAGGAAATTAGCGAACAGACAAGTAAGATTTATAAAATCCAACGATGATCAGAAAACTACAAGTCTAATTAATGAGATACTATGGAACATGCTTACCGGAAATGTGTCATACAAAGAAATATTTGTTAAAGCGATTAACTTACGTCTTATATCAAAAACGTTGCCGCTTAATCCTCTTTTCTGGATAAGAAGAAAGAGTGATGTTATAAAAAACGTATAGTAGTATATTGAGAGTCCAATGAAAGATAGAGATTATTATATAAAAGATGGATCAAAGATTGCGATAATTGGCGGTGGACCTGCCGGGAGCTTTTTTGCATATTTTGCGTTAAAAAATGCTAAGCAAAAAGGTATAAAAATTGACATAACTATTTTCGAGGGGAAAAACTTTTGTCAAAAAGGGCCTAGGGGTTGCAATATGTGTCCAGGGGTTATATCAGAAAAACTTTATGTAGAATTAAGGGAAAACAATCTGCTTCCACCAGAAAGGTGTGTGCAGAAAGAGGTCAAAGGTTACTATTTTCATACTCATGATGGCTGCGTAGAAGTTCAGAATCCTAACCCATCTGCAGACAAAAAAATATTAACTGTTTTTAGAGGCGATGGACCCATGTTTTCAGAAGAATCTGAAAGTAAGAGTTTTGACAACTTTCTTCTACGGCAAGTACAAAGCATGGGGGCCAGCATTAGTACTGACATTGTAAGTAATGTAATTTTACCGTCAAATAAGAAAGAACAGGTAAAAATATATTTCGGAAAGCAGGGTTCTTGGAGAATTATGAATGCAGACTTGGTGGTGGGTGCATTCGGCTTGAATACAGGTATGTTGGAAAAAACAAAGAGGCTGGGGTTTGGTTATGTTCCTCCTCGTACGGTCAGGGCATGTCAGGCGGAGATTTATGTCGGTGGAAGGAATGGAAATAAATACCAGGATAACAGGATACACGTTTTTTCATTAGGCATAAAGCCGATAACGTATGCTTCTTTTACACCAAGAGGAGACTATATAACGGTCACTCTGGTTGGCAAAAATGATTTGAATAAGGATCACTTGATAGAATTCCTTAATCACCCCGTTGTACGTCGTACTTTTCCTGAAGAAGGTTGGACTCTTCCAAAGAATTATTGTATCTGTTTCCCCAAGATAAACATTACCCAGGCCAAACGCCTATTTGCTGATAGATTTGTTGTTATAGGCAGTGCAGGTATTTCGAGATATTATAAGCATGGTATTGAGTCTGCTTTTGTTTCCTCCAGAATAGCAGCAAACAGTGCGTTTGAATCGGGTGTCTCTGAAAGTGCATTTAGAAATGGTTATTATAAACCTGTGATGAAGCTTTTTGGGTCTGACAATTTGTATGGAAGATTGGTTTTTGGGCTTAACGATTATATTACTTCCAGAAGGCGTATTTCAGCCGGCTACTTTTCATTCCTAAAATCAGACAAGAAATTGCCGGTGGCAAAAATGCAGTTAGAATTCATATGGAATATGTTTACAGGGAGTATACCCTTTAAGAAGTTATTTGTTAAGGTGTTTGATCCAATTTTGCAGATCAGATTACTTCCTGTTACTGTGATAGTCTGGAATAAACAGGCGTTTGAGTCTCTTGTTGGTGGTGGGAAATTTAGACACAAAAAGATATTAAAGAGTTTGGCGAATAAAGGGCTTGGTCCTCTTGAAGATGGCCAGACAGTGGTTGTCATTGGTGGAGGCCCAGGTGGGACAAGTTGTGCAATTACCCTCAGCAGATTGGCAAAAAGGCGTAATATAAATTTGAACATAGTATTGTATGAAGGTAAAGATTTTGGAAAAGATGAACAGTTTAATCCGTGTGTAGGAGTGCTGTCTCCACCTATAGAAGAAATATTAGAAAAAAAATTAGGAATTCCCTTTCCACATGAACTTATATTGGAAAAAATACCTGCATATTATCTGCATTCTGATAACGAAGACATTAAGTTAGAAGGCGATGGTCAAGTCTCATGTGCGGTACATCGAATGTTATTTGATAATTACCTTTTGCATTGCGCGAAAGATGCAGGAGTAAAAGTAATACATGGTAGAGTGACAAATATTGATATCGAGCGAAGTGGCGCAATGGTTTACAGTGAAAAGGATAATAGGCGGGCGGATGTAGTCGTCGGAGCATTTGGCCTGGATGAAGGGGCTTGCAAAGTTTTCGAAACGGCAACTCATTATCGAACTGGCCGTTATATGAGTACCATTTTAACCAAGTTTTATCCGGAAAAAGAGGAAATGGAAAAGTTTGGTAACTGTATACACGCATTTCTTCCCTCGGTGAAAGGGATAGAGTTTGGTGCCATAACCCCCAAGGTCGATCATCTTGATATTAATATTGCCGGTTCAAAGATTAATTGGCGTTGGATGGATAACTTTCTTTTAATGCCTCAGGTTACCAGGGTTTTGCCATCTAATTTTGCTATGCAGAGGCACGAATTATTTTATAGCCGGTGGCAGTTTCCGACTTCTCCGGCAAAAAATCTCTTTGGGGATAGATATGTCACTGTAGGCGATGCTGCCGGTATTATTCGTGCATTCAAGGGTAAGGGCGTGAATACTGCCTGTACAACAGGGATAAGGGCGGCAGAGGTCATGATGGATGTGGGTATCTCAAAAGAAGCATTTAAGGATTATTATGATAGCTTTTCTGATATAACCAGCGATCTTCCTTATGGAAAAATCATTAGAATGCTTGCGGGTTTTAGTGCGCGTTGTGGGCTGTTTACCCCCATGCTTCAATTGGCAAAGGAAGATAAGAAATTTAGAGCAGCTTTTTTCGATTCAGTTGCAGGCAGCAGGATGTTTAAAGAAATAATTTTTGAAACTATTAGCTTGCAATTGTCCTGGAAAGTTGTGAAAATTCTTATAATGTGGTTCTTTAAGCAGTTCTCTTTTATGTCATGGGTAATAAAACCCATTAGCAAGGCTATAACTAATAAGCGAACATGAGGGTAAAAAATGGATAAAAAAGGAATTTATATTTTAGAAATATTTAAGAAAAAAGGGCCTTTATCTATAATCCTTGGACAGTTAAACTCTTCGTTGAAGGCTTTCGAAATCAAATCAATAAAAAAGAAAATGATACTTGTGTTTTTAATACTGGCACTTATTCCGTTATTGGCAATGAGGTTAGTTGTTTATCCTAAAGCACAGGATGCATTACAAACATCTTTAATACAAAATCTGCAAAGTGTCGGACACAAGCAAGCGGAACTCATTAAAGGTTGGACAGAAGAAAGAAAGGGTGACGTAAGGGTTATTGCTGAAAATCCTTTTACGCTTCTTGCTTCCAGAGTAAACATGAACGATAAACGGTTCTGGCGTCTTTTAAGGTATACTCACTACATAAGATACGAGTATGACTATAAGGAGGTTCTTATAAGTGATGCGGAAGGTATTATTCATGTCTCTACCCAAAAGGGTAGAATCGGTGCAGATATCTCTGAATTGGAATATTTTAAAAAGGCGATGGACGGAGAAACATTTGCATCACAGATATATCCTTCAATAGAGCTTGTTGAAAATAAATACGGCAGAATGGAAACAGGTGTTCCAACCATGGTTGTTGCGTCTCCAATTACTGATCGAAATAAAATAATGGGTGTTGCGTGTCTCAGGGTTGACGTCGAGAAAATAAGCGAATTTATGAAAAGTATAAAGTTAGGCGCAAGCGGTGAAACGTATCTTGTTAATAAACAGGGTTATATGATAACGGAGTCCCGGTTTGCAACTGATTTAAGGAATGAGGGACTGATAGAAGGTGGAACTACTCTTGAGATTAAACTAGTCAATCCAGAGGCAGGGAAATTGACAAAATCTGTTTCGGAATGTTTGAAAGGACACACAGGTTCTGATGGAGAGGGTTATTTAGATTATCGTGGTGTAAAGGTAATTGGCTTCTGGCAATGGATCCCGGAGCTGGATTGGGGTGTAATTGCTGAGATTGATTATGACGAAGGATATATAGAAGTAAACAGACTACGTAAAAACGTTAATACAATTATGATTATCGTTTCTTTAGGAGTGGTGGTGCTTGCCGTTTTTATGGGTCAAAGGATGGTAGCTCCAATTCTTTATCTTACAGATGCAACAAGGAAAATGAATGCAGGTGATCTTACTCAAGAAGTTAATATTCGCACCAGGGATGAAATTGGTGAACTTGCAGTCTCTTTTAACATGATGACCAGGACCTTAAAAAACAGAAATGAGGAACTTCAATCGTCAAACCTTTTTATGGAATCAATGTTTGATGCCATAAGAGATCCGATGACAGTCCTGGACAAAGATGGGACTATTAAGCAGGTCAATAGGGTTGCAATGGATACTTACGGAGAGAATATTGTCGGGGAAAAATGCTATTGCGTATATAAAGGTCGGGAATCTATTTGTGATCACTGTCCCACAATGAAGTCAATTGAAACATTATTGCCTGAGACGGCAGAGCACTATGTGGAAAGAGATAAAAAATATGTATTCATCGCCTCTTATCCTATCTTAAATAAAGAAGGAAAACTAGAATCAATAATAAAACTGGTGAGAGACATCACTGAACAGAAAAAGCTTGAAAAAGAACTCCAGGATTATACTGCAAATCTGGAAAAGACCGTTGAGGAGAGGACAATAGATCTGAAATCAACAAATGAAGAACTGAAGCAACGAAGCGTCGAGATAGAAAGAGCCAATGAGGAATTGCGTAGCCTTGATAAGATGAAAGACGTAATGATCCGAGATGTGACCCATGAATTAAAATCACCGGTAGCGCAGGTCCAAATGGCAATTGGTCTTTGGACTAGTGAGGCCGCTAAGGAAAAAGTAGATAAAGAGAAGGGGAAAAAATTAAGCAAAATAATTGATGATAACATACAAAGGCTAAAGAAAACTATTCAAAGTATATTGGATTTATCAGTATTAGAGTCTGGCCGTGTTGCATATCAAAAGGAGAATTTGAATCTGGAGGAAATAGTACACCAAACGGAAGAGGGATTAAAATTAATAGCGGAGAAGAAAGGGTTGACATTAACTATAAGAATTCCTGACAGACTTCCGGAAGTATTTGGAGATAGAACAGAGATTACAAGGGTCGTTTCCAACCTAATAGACAATGCCATCAAATACTCTGAAACCGGAGAAATTATAGTGTCCGCTCTGAGGAGGCCTAAGGATATAGAAATATCAGTTAAGGATCAAGGGATTGGCTTGATTACGCCTAAGGGAAGTTTTGACAAACTCTTTAGTCGGTTCTACCAGGAAAGGGCAAGTGCTGATGGTTCCGGGGTTGGTCTCGCTATCTGTAAGAAGATTATAAATGCCCATGGTGGGAAAATTTGGGTTGAAAGTGACGGAAAGGGAAAAGGCACAACATTCAAGTTTACATTACCAGTAATCTCTGATGGGGGAAAAGATCCTGATACCCTATCTTCAAATCCGGAAGAGGTAGCGTGATTTTAAAGATGGAAATTTCTATTATGAATTGTATAGTATAGTGTTGTATTTGAAGATAAGGAGGTGTTGTGTTGAGATACCTTGCCAGTAATAAAGATAGAAGAGTTAAATGGACGCAAATTTGTGAACTGATGAAAGGAGAATAGGGAATATGGGTAAGACGATAATGATAGTTGAGGATGAACAGGCATTTCATGATCTTTATACTATGATGCTGGAAGACACGGATTATGATATCGTGCGTGCATACGACGGAGATGAAGCACTGGCTAAATTAGAGGAAAAGAAGCCGGATTTGATTATCCTTGATATACTCTTGGATCTGGTAACCGGAGATACATTTTTTCTTTATATAAAGGGTATGCCAGAATATTCTGATATTCCGGTTATTATATGTAGCAGTTTCTCACAAAAGGCATATAAAAATTTGAAGGACATGGATCCGGATCTTGTATTTCTTGAAAAGCCATTTACAAAAGAAAAAATGATTGAAGAAATCACGGCTAAGATAGGCTAAGGACGTTTGGAGTGCCTGTCGTTTTAGTAAGCAAAGGCTTTCTTGTTTCAGATAATCTAGTTTACTTTACACTTGAGACTATTTGGTATTGGCTTTGCCGTACAATAGTATTAAGCCTTATTAGAGAGCTGTTTGAGATAGCTGATAAGCTTGAAGCAAAAGCTTATCAGTCTTGCGTAAAAAGCACAGCTGGGATTTTCAGCCGTTATTTTGTCGCCAACATGTAGCGCTCCGCCTTTAATGATCCTGCAGCGGATGCCGCCTCTGTCATCCATTGCGTTCTTAGCCCCAGGACCTATATTATTTTCCATTTTCTTGCACGGATTACATTTGGTTTCAACACGAACAAGTATTTTGCCAATGCGTAAATTTCTGCCAATCAACTCATTCAGTTTCACATCTTTAACCACAACTTGACGTCTGCTTGAACCGGCAGGTACACCATAGCCAAGTTTCTGGGATATTGCGTCAATTGTTTCAGCTTCTATCAAAGTGATTTGTCCAATCTGAAATTTTTCAGAACGATAATCACCTACAATTCCAAAATTAGAACGCACTATGACGTGGTTACAAGATTCCGCAGCAGTATTTCGCTTTCGAACAATATGAATTGAAGTAATTTCAGCCATATTTGTTTTCGCCTCTTTTCGGTTTTATAATGGACCAACCTGCAAAGCAACCGATAATATAATGAGGGAAGTCCCACCACGCAAAGGTGCTTCCAATTAAGGTATTGCCTATAAAGGTAGAACGGATAGATTCAAGAAATAAAGGATTCCATAATTGCAGGCATTCAAGAAAACAGGTAATTCCCAGCACTAAGCATGCTATCCAAAAGGCACTAGCATATGGAAAGACAAGGGTTACTACAAAACACCAGAACATTTCGTAAAGGATACCACCGGCATAATTATTAAGCCACCATGCACCTGGCCCAGTGTAAAATTTACTGGTAAAGCCAAGTGGAGTTACTATGAGAAGTAATATGAAACTGCGTAAGCGCAGTGTACTAAGCACTTCTGGTGTCCTCCATAGACTTTACTTTACGATTGGTGCTCGAAGAAATAGAGATTAAAATTGGCAGCTTCTTTTGACCTACGTCTCTCTTTTATTAAGAAATGCAGATATGCTTTCTCTCTCATCTCCGGTAACCCCCTTCTTGCATTGATTGTTCAGCCATAATATAGTAAGCCGTTGCAAGTACTAACCCTAAAATAAAAGTAACATCTACTATTACTCGGAACTCAGTCATTTCTCCATCAACAATTTTTGCTTTTTGGCTTACTATTTCCAAGCCTGTTAAGTCTCT
This sequence comes from Candidatus Scalindua sp., assembly GCA_018670825.1. Classification (GTDB taxonomy): domain Bacteria; phylum Planctomycetota; class Brocadiia; order Brocadiales; family Scalinduaceae; genus Scalindua. Next base: position 50,232 of record JABHIW010000149.1, read on the forward strand.
AATCGTTTTGTTTGCCCTATTTGTTGCCTCTTAAACAGCGTCTTTCCAACTGGTTGGTGATTGACTTGTACTACCATGAGAAATCACCTCCTCTCTTGCATTTTTGAAGTTATCAAAAAGCACAATGCGAGAGGTTCCATTATATCGTGTGAGGCGTAATTCCGGAAAATCATTTTTTAATTATATTTAAATAATTTTAATGAAATGTTAATACATGTTTCTCTGCTTGATAAGTCTCTTAAGATGATTGTACAAGGTAAAATTTAACATGAAATATGTCTGCCGGTATAGTGGAATGCTGCAAAACCATATAGGTTCATTGTTCTACTCGTTTGGTGCGAGGTAATTAATTTTTCTTGTTGATTCATAGATAAGGTTTATTTAGAATCAGGATATAAGTATTGATTAAAAACTTTTTAATATAGATTAATGGGAAAAATCGTAATTCAGGAAGGTCGATGCAAAGGATGCGAACTTTGTATCGATGCATGTCCTTACGGACTTTTGAAAATGTCTGCTGAGGTAAATCATTTTGGTTATCATACTGCGCAATTTGTAAACGGTAATGGTAAAAAATGTACCGCGTGTAAATTTTGCGGGATGATGTGCCCAGACTACGCTATTGATGTTTACGAATAACGTTGCTTCTTATAATTTTTCAATTACGGGAGTACCATTTCGATTAAGTAAAACAGCCCATCCCTAATTTCCCATATTATGTGCCTCGTCGAAATCTGTTCTTTTTAGTAAAAGTTTCTTGCCTTGCTAATATTTGCTGATATGATTGCTTATAAATATTACTTTTTAGGTACTTTAAATGTTTAAAGCGACAACCATATTATCGGTAAAACATAACGGCTCTATCGCCATAGGTGGTGATGGGCAGGTTACTATGGGTTCTTTTGTAGTTAAAAAAGAAGCTTGCAAGATACGTAAATTGTATCATGAGAAGGTTTTTGTCGGGTTTGCCGGGTCAGCGGCAGATGCCTTTGCTCTAATGGAAAGATTTGAAACGAAACTGGAAAAATATCAGGGTAATATTCTCAGGAGCGCGCATGAACTTGCGAAGGACTGGCGTACAGATAAAATATTGAGACGGTTAGAGTCATTGTTAATAGCGGTAGACAAGAGTTGTACCCTCCTCGTTTCTGGTAACGGAGAGATAATTGAACCTGATGATGGGATATTAGGTATAGGTTCTGGTGGGCAGTATGCTACTGCCGCTGCAAGGGCTCTTGTAAAACATTCGGAACTTAGTGCCAAACAGATAGTAGAGGAGGCATTGAAGATAACGGCTGATATATGTGTATATACAAATGCAAATATACGTGTGGAGGAAATTAAGTGAGGGAGTTGACACCAAGAAAGATAGTAGAGGCATTAGATAAATATATCGTCGGTCAAAATGAGGCAAAGAGGGCGGTTGCTATAGCAATAAGGAACCGATGGAGAAGGTTGCAGCTTTCTGACGAATTGCGTGAGGAGGTTATGCCTAAAAATATTATAATGATAGGTCCTACTGGTGTCGGAAAGACTGAGATTGCACGGAGAATAGCAAATTTAGTAAAGGCCCCTTTCTTGAAGGTAGAGGCATCTAAGTATACGGAGGTTGGTTATCACGGACGTGATGTGGAGTCTATGATAAGAGATATCGTAGAGATAGCCGTTAATATGGTGCGAACAGAGCAGATGGAAAAAGTCAGTGAAAAGGCAGAGATAAATACTGAGGAACGGTTGCTGGATTTACTGCTTCCATTACCTGAAACAAAAGAAGAGGCAGAAGTTGTTAGAGGGGAAGGTGTAGATGGGGATGGAGATAAGATAGTCGTAGTCGCCGAAAAGCAGGAAACAACTCGTGAGAAATTCAAGAATAAGTTGCGGCAAGGCAAACTTGAAGATCGCATGGTAGAAATTAAAACACAGGAAAAACCTGTCGTTATGCAGGGAATTATTGCCGGAATAGAGGAAATAGGAGTAGATTTTCAAAATGTAATTGAAAAGATGATACCGGCGAAAACGCAGGTAAAAAAATCTCCAATAAGTGAGGCGCGGAAAATTATTAAGCAGGAAGAAGCTGAGAAGCTGATTGATAAAGAGGAGCTTATGAAGGACGCGTTATATCGTGCTGAGAATATGGGGATAATATTTATAGATGAGTTGGACAAAGTTGCAAGTCGTGAATCAGGTCACGGGCCTGATATATCTCGTGAAGGAGTGCAGAGGGATATATTGCCCATTGTGGAGGGTTCTACCGTTGTGACTAGATATGGCATGGTTAAGACGGACAGGATCCTGTTTATAGCTGCTGGAGCATTTCATGTCTCAAAGCCTTCAGATTTAATACCTGAACTTCAAGGCAGATTCCCAATAAGGGTTGAGTTGAAAGATTTAGGCAAAGAAGAGTTTATAAGAATACTTACGGAGCCTAAAAATGCACTGATAAAACAATATACTGAACTGCTGAAAACGGAGAAAGTAAACCTCCAATTTAAAAAAGACGCAATTGAAGAAATAACCGATATGGCGGTCAAAATAAACAAAAGAAGTCAAAGTATCGGTGCAAGAAGACTGCATACGGTTATGGAAAAATTATTAGAAGATGCTTCTTTTGATGCCCCAGACTTAGATGATAAGGATATTGTAGTTGATGCTGAATACGTGCGGGATAAGATGAAAGATATTGTTAAAGATGAAGATTTAACAAAATATATTCTATGATTTCCAGGTGTCTCATATTTCCGCATTATAGTGTCCATTAAGCATTTGCCGGTTCTACAAATTCCTTAAACCACAAATTTACCATAATACACGCCCATGTCTATTCTGCTGAAACAATCGGACGAATATGTGCGTTTCCTACCGGAGTTCCTGAAGTAATCTATCACCTCATAGTGCTTATTAATACGATTATAGGTTATCATTTCATTGAATTGTCCTTGTTACTGAAAGAGGAATCGGAGTCATAGAGATAGTAAGTTGGTTTTCTAGCCAGGCTAAAAGTTTAATGCCAAATTAATGATTGTTAAGAAATACGCCGTTCCTGTGTTCTGCTAAGGGAAAGTAAAAGGTAAGAATATTGAAAAGAATTATCAAGATACTTTTAATATTTGCGGTATCATTCTATTCGTTATCAGGCATTTCTATAATTTACCTCCATTCTGAAATAAATGATTATGCTAAAGATAAGGAATATATTACGGCAAACGATGATAATATCTGTATTATTGCCGCACATCAGGATGACGGCGTAATAATGGCTAGCGGTTATGCAATGCAGACAATAAAAAATGGTGGAAGTGTGGATGTTTTTCTTATGTTCGATGGTGAAGCAGGAAATGGGAGAAAAAGAAATAAAATAAGGGCGAGTGAATCGATCAGGGCATGGGAACTGATCGGGGTAGAGAGAAAGAGGATTCATTTTCTTGACTAAGATGATTTTTATGGACTTATTGATGAAGAAGAAATAAAGGAATGTATCGGAGAGGTGACAGATCTGTTAAGAAAGTGCAATTACGATATAATTTTCGTACCGTTATATGAGGGTGGGCATTATCAACATGACATGACAAATTTTATAGTATCCAGGGCATGCATAAAGAGCGGGACTAAAAGTTTGCTTTACGAATGTCCTGAATATAACGCCTTTTATTCTTTAAAAAATACTCCAGGAAAAATCCTTTCACTGATTTCAAAGCTAATACCTTTTTTCGAATTTAATTCACCACCTTCATTTATAAGAAACGGAAACAGATTGTACCTGGATATGAGTGATGAGGAGCTCGCTTTAAAGAGACATATGCTTCAGTTATTTGTATCGCAGGATGTTAAAGGATTATTAGATTTATATGGACATAAGGATAGTTACCAGATATACACCGATTATGATTATTCTAAGCCACCATTTGGCTACGATGGGTCAATTGCAGAGCATGTCAATAGTCTTAAAACGATTCCGGTATTGAGATCTTTCCTCTGGTGGATTTTTGGCAAGACAAAGACGCGGCACCCTGATCCTGATTATATGATAACAAAGATAAAAATAGATACAGAAGGTTGAAATCAGCGTTTCCCAATTGCCTTCAACATTTCTTCTATTCTATGTACCCATGTATGTTTTGCTAAAACCTCTTTACGTCCATTATTTGCAATTTCCTCACGCTTCTGATGATTCCCCAGATACTCTTTTACCAGATCTTTTACCTCGCAGATTTTCTTGAAACAAACAAGATGTTCGCCGGAATTGAAAAGTGAGACTACGTCCTTCTTTGAGTCAACTATTTGAAAACTGCCACAGGAAAGAGTTTCAAAAACCCTCGGACTCGCCTGAGTAATTTTGACCTCATCAACATCCGTACTATAGCGTCCCATGTAATTAATGACGATCTTTGACGCATTGTATATCTTCACCCATGTATCCGGAGTAGTGGGACCTCCCCTGATATGCTTTTTCAAAGGTGAGTTATTATCGAGCTTATCCCATCCCGGACCCCAAATGCCTAAATCAAAGTCAGTAAGTGTTTCAAATAGATCAACTCTTTCTGGATACATAGAGCCTACAAAACATATATCAGATCCGTATTTCACCTTTTCTTCTGAAGATAAATTTAGCGGTTTGTGTATGTCAGGATCACATGCTGCGTTTAACTGCATTCCTCCCTTGTTTCCATGCTGTTCATGGGCTTTGAGGGCATCTGTACTCTGTGCAAAAAAGAAGTCATATGCGGGTACAACCTTAAGTGCTGTTTCCAGTACACCAGCCCCTCCGGGAAAATCTGAAAGCCAGTTTATCGTGATGGTGTTAAATCGTTCGTGTATCTCAGTGATTGTTTCCGAAAATAATGTACCACCACAATTTACCAGGAATATATCCGGCTTGAACTGATTGACCAGCTTTATTAGTCCATTATTCAGTCTCTTCATATCCCATTGGTAGAGGAAGGGTAATTTACTGCTTATTCGATAAGGAATAATATGCTGTCTATAATCATGCGTTTCGAGTTCATGCCCTAATTGCAAAATAGCTCTTTCCACATATTCTGTTTGGGCCATGTTACTAGGGTTGTGGTAACCGGAGAATAAAATTTTCATTATTAAAGCACTGTTCTCTGTTAAAATTCCCTAAGATAAAGTTTTATACATCCTGCTTCTCTCCCTCAATCGTTTAATAGTATTGTCCTTTGTCGTATATCTTTGGCGGTAAAGCATCCGAAATATAAACAACTCTTGCAATTCATGCGATAATAGATATTCTTTATCATTTATAGTTGCACTTTTCAACAAAAATGAAGTTTCTCCAATTATATAGGAATAACTATATTGTCTGAATCCACTTCGAAAAAAATTATCAGAAATACTGTTTTCAGTTCAGCAGGTTTCTTTTGGAGCTATCTCCTAAGCTTCCTTCTTACACCGTTTATTATTCACAGAATTGGCATCGAAGCATTTGGGATTTGGGCAATCGCGAACACTGCCATCAATTTCTTTACATTTCTTGATCCTGGCTTTGGCTCGTCTTATGTTAAATATATTGCTGAATATAATACTAAGAAAGACTATAAAACGGTTAATAACGTTATTAATACGGGACTCATATTTTCGTTGCTATTTTGTGTGGGTGTGGTTGGTATCTACCTGCTTTTAAAGAATTTTATTATTGGTTTTCTTAAGTTTTCACCTGAACATTACGAAGATATTTTGTTTACATTCTTTGGTATATTGATGGTGTTTATTATAAATTACGCTTTTACTGTTTTTAAATCAACTCTGACTGGATTACAAAGGATGGATATAACAAATACTATTTTTGTTATCGTGTCTATTCCGGGTTCCATAGGCATAATTATATTTCTAAGCCTTGGATATGGGCTGAAGGGCCTGGTATGCAACAGTATATTGGTTGCATTGGTTACTGTCATTTCCTATGCGATTTGTGCTTATAGAATATTTCCGCAAATGTCTATTCATCCGAAATTTTTTTGTTCGAAAATATTAAAAAAATTATGGAGATTCGGATATAAAGTACAAATAGCAGGATTATCAGAGTTTATAAACAGACAACTTGATAAAATATTGTTGGGCTATTTGCTGAATGTAAGATTAGTGGGTTTTTATGAGCTTGGTTCTAAGATGGCGCTTACGGTTGGTAATCTGCCGGCAGTTTTTCTGCAGGCAATTGAGCCTGCGTCATCTGAGTTGGATGCGGCGAAGGACACGAGGGCATTAAATGCTCTCTACACAAGAGGTACAAAGTATCTTGTATTCCTTACTTTCCCTCTTTCAATATTTGTTATTACCAATGCGTCTCCCATCATGCATTTCTGGATGAGTGGGCCGGGGTATGAAAAATCGGTCCTTACAATTCAAATTTTAACAATTGGTTATTCCTTTTTTCTAATAAACAGCGTGGGGCGACTAATGGCAAGGGGTATGGGCATGCCACAATATGAAATGGTTTCTGCCTTAATAATTCTGGGTTTGAATATTTTACTCAGTGTCAGCCTCATTATTTTATTAGGTTACATTGGCGCTCTTATAGGAACAAGTGCATCCGCTATTATAGGGTCATCAATTTTTATGATCAGGTTTCATAAGTTTATAAAAAGGACAATAATATCTTTTTTAAAAGATGTATGCCTTAAACCATTCTTAGCCTGTTTTGTTGCTGTTCCGGTATCATTTGTGATAGATTTATTATTTTATTTAATCAATTTTTTTCCATCAGAGAGAATAGGCTGTTTTGTGTACCTTTGCCTTAAAGGTGTTGTTTTTTCAGTAACGTACCTGCTGTGTATTCTTACCACCAGATACCTTGACGAATATGATAAGAAGGTTTTTTTCTCGACAGTACAGAGGCCACTGCAAAAATTAGGGTTTGTTAGAAAATTATGCGAACAAAATAACTGATAAAAATAGTAAATAAATAATAGAAATTATAACTTAAAAACAGGTGCGATATAGCAGGTCTATAAGGCATAACTTTGCAAGTCGATTCATGGGGTTAAAATGAAAACCAATGTTGTTCATCTTGTTGAAAAACTGGGGATTGGTGGCCTTGAACGCGTCTTGACGACGATAGCATTAAATTTGAACAAAGAAAAATACCATGTCTCTGTATGGTGCCTGAGTAAAGGAGGTTTCTTTGCTGATAAGCTGATCGAAGAGGGGGTTGATGTTAAAATACTCAATATTTCTACTTCCCGAAATCCTGTTGGCATTTATAAATTGTACAAACTACTTAAATACCACAGAATTGATTTAATCCATACCCATGCGTACTCTGCCGGAACAATAGGAAGGATAAGCGCATTCCTTGCCGGAGTTTCAGTAATTATATCGCACAATCATAGTGTTCATGATTATTATAATAAGTATTATCACTTTGTTGAGTGGCTCCTGAGTCTCATCACTGATAGAATAATTTGTGTTTCCGACACGGTAAAAAGATTTACCAGTGAAACTCAGGGAATAAGTGCTAAAAGGTTGGTAACCATTCACAATGGTATAAACGATGTTTGTTCTGTTTCGGGAAAGGCAATCGTTGATCTTAAAGAAGAGCTGGGTATTCTTCCTGAATATACGGTCATAGGAACAGTAACTCACATGGAAGAACACAAAGGAATTCTCTATTTAATACAAGCAGCTTCCCATTTGTTAAGATCCAGAAAAGATTTAATCTTTTTATTAGTTGGAGATGGGGCACAAGAGGAAGAGCTAAAAAAACTTTGTGTTAATCTTAAGATTGAAAAAAATGTAATTTTTACCGGAGAACGTAGTGATATACCTGAGATGCTGTCATTAATAGATATTTTTGTTCTACCATCTGTAAGAGAAGGATTGGGCTTAAGTATTCTTGAGGCAATGGCATGTGGCAAGCCCGTCATCGCAACAAATGTAGGGGGTATTCCTGAAGTGGTAGAGGATGGGGTAAGTGGAATACTTGTTCCACCAAAAGAACCTGATACGCTTCATGGCGCAATAGTTGAACTCCTGGATGATAAAGGGAAACGAGACGTAATGGGATTAAATGGTAAGCGAATATGTGACGAAAGTTTTAATGTTAGAACTATGGTAGATAAAATAGAAGAATTGTACGATTTGTTTATAAGAGGAAGTGATAAAAAAGCATGAAAATAGATATCAATTCTATTCCGGTCGTCATTTTAAAATCACACTTTGGCAGTCTGGGCATTGCCCGTAGCTTGGGGCGATTGGGTGTGCCGGTTTACGCTGTCCACTCGGATGCGAATGACCCAACTCTTGCCTCTAAATATTACAGGAAGGCCATGATTTGGGATATCGACAAACAGCCGGTAGCTGAGTCATTGAAACTTTTAGATGATCTTGGTTGTCAATTGGACCGATCAGCCATTTTAATATCAACTTCTGATGCTACAACCGCCTTTGTATCCTATAATGCTGAGAAACTAAAAAAGCATTATATGTTTCCCAGTCAACCGCCAGAGTTAGTAACATCCCTTATTGACAAAAAGAAAATGTGTTCTCTCGCGAAGGAACATAATATTCCGATTCCTTTGACAATGTTTCCTCAATCAAAAGATGAGTTAATGGATAATCTTAAAGAATTTCAATTTCCTTTGTTATTTAAGTGTATTAATGGAACCCGTTTGACAGCTAATAAAGAACCTAAAATGATTAAAGTTAATAATGAAACGGAATTGATAGAAGCGCATGATCAGTGGGAAGTTTCAGATAAGCCAAACTTCATGCTTCAAGAGTATATCCCCGGAGGAGAAGATTCATCCTGGATATTTAATGGTTTTTTTGACGGGAACTCTCATTGTGTTATAGGCTTTACCGGCAAAAAAATTCGTCAACACCCGGCCTATATGGGTGCCGCTTCTTTAGGGGTTTGCCTGCAAAACGATGAGCTTAATCACATAACCTGTCGTTTTATGAAAGCCATCGGTTATCAAGGTGTCCTGGATATTGATTACTGTTATGACTACCGCGACGGTAAGTATAAGGTATTGGACGTCAATCCACGCATTGGTTCTTCTTTCCGCTTGTTTGTTGATAGAAACGGGATGGATGTTGCAAGGGCTCTTTACCTGTCTTTAACAAACCAACCGGTATTGCCATTGACCATTCATGAAGGTCGCAAGTGGGTGGTTGAGAACCAGGATATATCTTCTTGTTTAGTGTATCGAAAAGACGGGAATTTAACCCTAAAGGAGTTCCTTGCTTCGTTCAAGGGTTTAAAGGAAACAGCATGGATTGCTTCTGATGATATGCAACCATTCCTGAAATTGTGTAAGTCTTACTTTAAAAAGTTATTTGTCTGAAAAAAATAGTTTACATTTTGCGTTGACATATTTAACAAGAGGGGCTTGCTCTTATGACGTCTTACACATCAAGGTATCTGGCCAGAGATGAGTACAGGAGATGAGTACCGTTAGTGTTGCAATCACCTAACTATAACATATTTGACACTACACTCTGGCTTGATACTTTATCTTCCGTCTTAAAGAGTGGCATTAAGATTTTAGGGGTATTCAAGAAGGAAGAACTCATTGGCGGTGTGGTATTCAACGTAATTAAAAGGCTGGGAATTAAGATTGCCAACACTCCACCAATGAATTTTTACAATTCTCTGCATTATATTCCAAGAGACACGCAACATAAAGATAGGCTGGGGAGATATATAAATGATATTCTAGTCGCCATAGCTGAGAGGCTGCAAAATGATTTCCATTATGTTGTAATAACAAATCACCATGAATGTAAAGATATCAGAGGTTTAAAGAATAGGAATTGGCGGCAAAATATACATTATTATTATCGGGTAGACCTTGATAGTGTCGATTTGTCATTAATATCAGCATCGAAGAGAAGGCAGGTAAAAAAGGCACAGAAAAAGCTGATTGCCTTCGAAGACGTTAAAGAAGTATCACATATTTATAATATTATAAAAAATACGTATCTTAGAGAGGGGTTAAAATGTCCATTAACTTTAGATGAAATGTCAGGGATATGCGAAAGAATGGGAGACAATATTATGATTAGAGCTGTTAGAGAACAAGGTAGTGTTGGTTACAAAGCCGTTATTGTTTGTTTTGTCGACTATAGAACAAGATGTGTTTACAATTTGTTTAATGGATATATGCCTGCCATTCCCGATTCCGGCATTAATACCCTTTTAATATGGAAAGTGATAAAGTTTTTTAAGGATAAAGGTTTCGAATGCCTTGATTTGGGAATGGCAGGAAGTCAGTCAAAAGCCAATTTTAAGAGTGAGTTTAATACTGACGTAGTACCACATTATCAGTTATCAAAATCTAAGTTCCGCTTTAAGTTTCTTTGGCATTTGACTAAAGGAAGAATTATTCAGACTCAGTGATAATAGAATTAAGTTTATTGCACTATTCACGTCAGGGAGTGTCGCCTATAATTCAAATCTATTTTTGAAATATTTACTCACAAGACGGATTGAAGGAAGTGTGCAAAATTGATAATAATCTAGTTGAGGAATTTTGTTTACATATTAATTCAGTCTGATAGCATGCTGTGTAGAATGCGTAGCATATCGGTTAAAGTCTGTCTATTGGGATTCAGCAATATGGCCATGTAGTTTGAAGCGGACACTATTTATCATTTGGTAGATTATCTCGTAAACTAGTTTCTTTAGGGGTTTTACTTAAATGGATATCATATTTAAACCAAAACAGGTAACCAAAATTTTCGCTTATACTGTTATATGCCTCACCTTAGCTCATATTGTAGGACAATGCATTGCCTTTTACCTTGGATATACAAGCAAATTTAAACCTATTGTTTCCTGGCTTGATTTAGATGTGGAGCAAAGTATTCCAACATTTTACTCTTCGATAGCATTGCTATTTTGTTCATCACTCCTTGCCATTATCACCATTGCCAAAAAAAAGAATGGTGAGCGGTATATATATTGGATGGGGCTAGCAATCATTTTCCTTTTTTTGTCAGTAGATGAATCACTCACGATTCATGAAAGTTTGACTGACAAGGTACGGACTGCACTGAATACATCTGGATTACTTTATTGTTTTGCTTGGATTATCCCCTATAGTATTGCATTAATTATTTCTTTATTGGTGTATGTAAAATTTGTACTCAATCTTCCATCCAAAATACGTATTCTATTTATTACTGCGGGATTAATTTATGTCTCAGGTGCTATAGGTGTTGAGCTGGTAGGGGGGAAATATTCAGAATTGCACAGTTATAATGTAACTTTTTTAGTTATCACTACGGTTGAAGAATTACTAGAGATGACGGGTGTAGTAATTTTTATTTTTGCCCTCACCTCATATATAGATATAGAGTTTAAAGGTCTGCGACTAGGTATAAAATCATCAAATTAATAACTTCTTATAAGCTCGTTCTATGTACACGGAGAATATACAACTACTTATACCTTTTCATTTTATGGTAAAGTTTTCTAATTAGAAGATATATTTTAGCTTTAAAGGAGTTTGATATAAAGATATCCATATCTTCTCTTTTCTTATCAGTCAGCCGGCTTTTATAATCTTCAGTTCCGCGTAAGAAATCATACTCTGAATATCCGTTATTTATTGCATCTTCTATTACAAGATTTGTCAGTATATTCCCCACGCGTTCCCTGGCCCACTCCGGGCCCCACCCTCCTTGATAGTAAAAGAGTTTGTTATTATATTTGAATGTATACAATGCGGCCGCATCCTTCCCCTGTATCCTGAGAAAGTATAGTCTTAACATGTCGGATTTCAAAAATATTCTGGCAATATTCTTATGAAATCTCCTGACATTACTTTTGATAAAATTGCCTTTGTATTTCACAGCCATCCATCGTTTTTCGTGTAGTTCGAACAGCCGTTCCATTGCACTGTCCATTCCATCAGATTCCTCACATGTTATTACCTCAAAGCCATCATATTTTTTTTGTAAATTGCGCCTCATTCTCTTTATCGTGTTTCTTGTATTTCCACTTAAGGAAGAATAATAGTCTTCGACTCTGGTTGGTAAAGGTATATAGGGGCAAACCTGAGATATCTCTGCGTGAAATGGTCTGTTTCCCATAATTCCTCTAAACAATTTGGCAGTTAAGGAAGAGATGGGTATATTGCTTAAAAGGCATAAGTCCCACTTAATTTTCTGAAACAGATAATCGACTATTGCCTTAAGAGTTTCCCCTTCTCTCCCTTTATTTATGATGAAATCAAGATGGTCGGAAGAGATAGGCATCGTTCCCAGGAATCGCATATATTTTAAGACGGTAATGCCGGCTGTCTTCTTCTTATCCATGCACAATGGTGCAATACCAATCAAAATTTCTTTTCCATCATATACGGTCAGGAGGAAGAGTTGCTTGTTATCTTTAAAACATTCCCACCAAGTGTACATCCATTCCCAGGTAAGGAAGATCGTGTCACTTCTGCTCTTTTTCAAGAGAGACGTCCAATCTTCTTTTAGTTTTGAAAATTCATTTTGGGTATTAACTTTTTTAATTGATAGCATTGATAGCTGGTCGATATTTTAATAAAAGATAAGATTCCAATTCTTTAAACTTATGAAAAAATGCTATTTGTCTCGTAATTTCAGGTAGTACGGATGTATAAAATTTGTGGAAACTGAGACGATCAAAAATGCGCATCCTATGATAAACGAGAACCCGAAAAGAATTGTCAGTTTAGTAAATAGATTCCAGGGGTATTCGATAAAGGTAGAAGAAGCCCATATTGTTAAGCTTATACCGATCCCAAACACTATCGGAAAAATGGTAATAGAAAACATTGATAACAGCGACATACGCGGAGCTGTCTGCTTCACCATCCAGATAAGAATGGTTGTCGGAATGATATACCTGCTGGCAATTACCAAGGCTGTCAATTCTATCTGTTTGGTTACAGCAGAACCAAGAATAAATTTATCTCGCAGTTCCAGTATCTTCAGGTCAAATTCGTTTCCGGGTAAAAGGAATAGTGTCCAGATTGCTAAAGATATCATACTTCCTTGCGTTAATGCAGATGCCTTTTTAGAAAGAGACCATACCGCCAACAATAGAGGTAAGGCAACTATATGGGATAGATGATTGATATTACTGGATGTTCCAAGGTAGAAAAAGACAATCCACAAGGCCAGCAATACATCGGATATTTTTGGTATCCGCCGACTCACAAAAATCAATGGAATCAGGCTTAAGAGTAGTAGTATGACTTTCACCCCCGCACTGGACGGCCATGCGATTACCACGATACACGGAAGTACTCCGATTATCCCATATCCCACAATGGGCACTCTGTTTTTGTCATGTCGTAATCTCCACAGGAGAAATGCAATTCCGATAAATAGGACCATTAACGAGAAAGCCCATCTGTCCGGCATAGTTATGTGATGGTAAACGTTATAAAATGTTAACCGTCTGATAGACATACCGGCTAATATTGCAAAGAAAATTACCAACCATGCCGGATGACGTGTTACTCCCCATGAGAATAAAGGTATACATACAATTGTCCAGTTTAGAGGATGATAAGGGTTAGTTACTATTAAAGCTATTGAAAATATGAGTGTTAAAAAAAACGGTAGAGCAACATTTCCTGAATGGGTCTCTACCGTTTTGGTAATTTTCCCGTAATATATCGGAAGGATTACCATGAGAATAAAGGCCAGGACGATCTTTATGGGATTATCAAGAATATTGTTAGCGCTGAATGGGAAGTTATCGGATATGTAGTCTAATATTCCGAAATATAATTCCATACCTGTCAATGCGCAGAGGCCGAAGATCCCGAGCATAATATATTTCATCTTAGGGCTTATTATTCCAGAATAGTCGTTACTGGAAAGAGCGACAAAAGCGAAGAGTATTAGAGAGCAAAGAGTCGCCAGTACAATAAGTATACATAAGGCAGGTGAACTCTTTCTTTCCATCTTAGTGAGACGTATTTTACGAAGTTCATCCAGGCTTGATATATTAGAGTTGCCGGTAATTCTTTTAGAGAACGTTCTTATTAAACCAGAGCTATATTCAGGAGGTAGCGAAAGTAAATCAATGGCTGGTAAAGCCGGAGACGCGTAAAACGGAGAAACACCGGCTAATAGAGAAAGAGTAGGTGCCCAATCGATTTGGAGGACTTCTTTCGGTCCACCTTTATTGATCCCGGGACCAGTAAGGATAAATGGAGTTTCTATTACAAATTCAGTGCGGTCAACATGGAAACCGTTGTCATCCATACCATGCTCAGAGGTAATTAAAACTATATCCTCATCAGTAGTTAATTCCACAAGCTGACGCACATAATTATCAAGCAGTTTAAGCTCTGGTATATAATCAGGAGAATGTGGCGTTTCAAGGTGGCCGATAAAATCCATTGTTATAAATTGGACCGCTGCAAGATCCCATTCTTTTTGCTTAAGGAAATCGTATGTCTGGTCAAAAAGATATTTTGCGTCTTCCCGATACTGACTGAAAAGGAAGTTTTTAGGCACAAATGCAGAAAAATCTGTATATTTACCATAAGCACCACGAAGACAATGAGAACTAAAAATTATTGCACGCTTGTTTTGCAGGGTTACACGTTTGAAAAGGTTGTCGTAAGCAGAAGGCTTTCCTGAAAAATCATCAAGAAAAGAGAAAGGGCCTGATACGACACCTGAGAATATTGCGTTATCTCCTGCAACTGATAAGGGGGTAGAAATTACCCGGGAAATGCCCCAGGCGCCTTTTTCTCTGAGGTTGGAAATATAGGGCATGTTTTCACTAAACATGGAATCCTTACGTGTGGAGTCTAGGAGAAATATGAGTACGCGACCATTAAACGGAGACAACAATGGAGGACTGTTTATTTCCTGATAATCTTCTTTTCCTTTAACCGATAGCAATTGTATGCTGGTATAAATTGCTGTGGAAAAAAAGATTAACAGCGCCAGTACAAAAAAAACGATTTTTGAATAGTTAACCTGTGAAAAATTGTTTATGAGTGGAGATTTCAATTTTAATCTTTAAAAGATTATTTGGTAAAGAATGGTTTGCTGCACTTTGTTAGTAGGCTATAGGGGTAATGATAGTATTACAACCAGGAAAAAACAATATCTTTTTCTCGTCTTGGGTTTCAATTGATTTTAACCTTTTTAATTGACGGATGTTCTCCTCCCACCTAAAATAACCTTTGTTCATGATCCTGCTTCCAATACCGCCCAAGGCGAAACATCATATGTAAGTGGATCGAACAGGGATAATAACTTTTGTCCTGAAGTTTCTATAAATAGATTTCTTACCAGAAAGTTTCTAAAGATTCAAAGTACCTTCAAGAACGTGGCATCTACACAAATCTCAATAAGAATAATTATTCTAAATTATGAAAAAAGATAGAATTATATTCTCGGGTACGATTCTGCTTGGTATGGTCTTGGCTTTAGCTGGATTTATTATTCCACCGGATAAAATGGTACCGATTATAGGTAAGTACTATGCGCACACAGAACTGGATGCCGCTATAAGAGAGGCATATATTCAGAAAATAAGAGTGTTGGAAATAGATATTATTATCATTGGTATTATCATTTCAGGCGCTGCATTCAAGCTCTCTTACCTGATGGAGAAATTGTCAAAATTAATAGATTATATAAAAACAGAGAATAAACGAACAGCAAAGGCCTTGATTATTCTTGTTTGTATCTATTTTCTGTTTTCCAGTCTGGTTACGTTCGTGCCGGAGATACTGAGTATGCAATACAATATCTTGTATAAAAGCGGCCTGACAGATGAAGAAAAAAGAGGGATGGTTGAGGGGGAGTTTTATGAATTTATCAGGAGGTGCAGGCAGTTAATTCCTGAGGATGCGCATGTGCTTTTACTTGACAACACGAAACACAAACACGGTGTCACCAGCTACTATCTTTACCCGCGCAAACTTTACTTCAACCAATCAGACGTTACCACTCTTGATGGGATTAGCCATGATTGGATCAAGGAAAATAATATTACCTGGTACATTAATTATGCTCCTGTCAACTTTGACCTTAATCATGCAGAGATAGGAAAAGTGGAATAAAGTATTAGTCTACTCAAATTGGGGGGGGTGGTATGAAGAATAGACTTCAGGTTGAGTATAATAAGATAACTGGGCATTTTTCCATTCATCAAATCTTTCTTTCAGTTCCGAAACGACGTCCTTATTCTCTAATGCATGATTGACTTTTTCCAGTGGATCGGTTTCTAAATTATAGAGTTCCAACTCTTCCCCCGGATAACTTCGCAGCAATTTCCATGGCCAGCGGATTATTCCATCATATCTTCCCATCGCGTCCGCATAAAGATAGATGTCCTTCCGCTTCTGCTTGAATGGTGAAATTCCCTGAAAACTGTATGGTTGGGGAACGTTCAACACATCCAGGATTCCACTTATCAGGTCAATGTGACTTACCGGAAATGGGATAGTTGCTTTTTTAATATCAACTGTCTCGGGAGGTTTCATGAAAGCAAATGTCCGCGAGACCTCATCATGCATAGCTCCGGCGTGATTAGGGTAGCCGTGTTCATAAAATGCTTCGCCATTATCCCCGACAACCAGAAACAAACAATCATCCCAAATTTCTTCTTCCTTTAGAAATAGGACAAAATTTTCTATTAATTTATCCAGATTATAGAATGAGTTCAAGTATCGATTACGGACAATTTCCAGGTTTGCTCTGGGCCAGGTGCCAAACAAACCTTGAAATTCTTTCATCGGTTGGAAAGGCGTTTCGGCGTCTTCCGGTAAATAGTAGCTATAATGAGGGTCTTGAAGGTTTATTCCCAGAACAAACTGTTGCTTGTCGTGTAAATTTGTGATCCATTGGCGAGCGACTTCAAGTGTTTCAACATCCGGGATTGCCCCAACCGTTTTGACTTTCTTTGCGAAGCCCGCAAGGCCAGAGTCCTTTTCGTCTATGTACGTTTTTCCCTGATGGTCTGGTGCGTGGTAAAAGAAATCAACTCCAGGGTTTTTCATCCAATTAATCATTTTGCCCCATGATTCGTTCTGTGAAGAGATATAGGCGGTTTTGTAGTTCAACGCCTTAAATACTTCAAAGAGAGAGGTCCCCCGATGCAGAGAATCCTTGCGGTAAAAATAGAACTTTGGAGACCTTAGGGGGAATTGTGAATACCAGAAGCTTACATCAGCGTAATTGGAATGTGATGAAACTGCGTAAGCTCTCTCAAAGAATATACTCTGAGGTATCAGTGACTTCAGGTAGGGAATCGGTGACGGTTCATATCCGGCTAAATCATAACGCATTGATTCAACGTATAAAACAATAACCGGGGTTTCAATCGAAAGGTTTGTATAACTCACTCTCCTCTCTCTGGGAATTAACGAATAGTCTCCCACCACATCGATTTTCTTGTATTTAGTCATCGAAGAACTCACCATGGCAATGATGCCGGATTTTCGATATTGCCATGGTTGTTTCAGCCAGACATTAAACACAATAATATATACAATAGTTGCGATACTCAGCATCTTAACTATTTTAGGGGAAAAGAAGAGGTTTCTTCTGTGAAAGGTTTTCACAAGCCCCCATTGTATTAAAGACAATATTCCTATAGCAGCTATTACGAAAAACAAAAGTGAAGAGGGAGAGGATTGCTCAAGAAACCATGATACATAACCTAACTGTTGAAGTCCGAATATTATCAGCTCTCGGTTAAGAAATTTCTCATTATACCACATATAATACAAATTCGTAATTTGTAGCCATCCTGCGATACCGAAGCATGTCCATAAACAGGTTTTTAGCGCTCGCCTGAATAAAGCATGTTCACTTCTGTCTACGACAAGAGCGACGAAATTGTAAAAAACCAATATGCAGAACCAGATAACAGTTCCTTGCAGAAAAAGACTAAGAAGTTCTGTGACATCCAGAGAGCTGCTTTTTTCTAAATGTCTAAACTTGAGAGTGATGAAAACTCTCAACTCATCACGGCTGCAATTAAATACCTTGAAAAGCACTCCTGTCTCTATGGAGCTCAGAATGAAAGCGATGGCGGCATCGCCCTGCCAATTGATTTGCAGAGCTACTGCCTTGAGCATGGAGATGATATTTTTTGTTTTTGTCATGTTATACGCTAATATTGGTTATGTGCTACAGAAAGGACCGATCCTGTCAGCGTTCTTGATTGTGAGTTTTTGTGGGTTGTTCAGGTAGGTGATAGGACTTTACTTTTAAACTAACGGGAAGACTAAAACAAATGTGACAAAATGTCAACTTTTTTCATTCTCGGTATCCAAGTCTTCAATTGGCAATTAAGTAATCTCTGAAATGTTTTGTCTGCTATAAACATTTGGTTATATATGTACAAAAGCTTAAGTACTAATGATAAGATTGGAGAATGAGAAAGTGGTAAACAATACTGGAATATGGTTGACCTTTGAATTAAAATGAACGCTCTTGTCAGGGCAACGTACAGTCTGTGTCAGAAACTTACATAACGAATTCTTGTCATCCTGAATTTATTTCAGGATCTATAATAAAATGATAAGAGACCCTGAAACAAGTTCAGGGCGACAGTACAGTGCTCTTTCAATAGATATCAGGTTATATTTAAAAACTCACACAAAATGCAATGCTAACAGTTAAACTGGTTCTTTCAATCCTGGCTATTTACCTTATAGGGTTTGCTACCCTCAAGTATGTTTTACCGGATGTAAGGCGGCATGTCCTGGAAAAACTGGCATTGTCTTTTGGCCTGGGTACCAGCGTAATCTCTCTGGTTATGGTCTTAATGTTTCACGCGGGAATTGAGGTTGACCGGACTAATTTGTTTTTATTCTTTGCTCCTGTTTTGATTGGTTTTTTCTGCGCGGAGAGTAAACTGAGATTCAGACGAAACATGTCGCAAGCAGATATTCACTCCTCCACTCCTTTTCTTCCAAAAGATCTTAATCCTTTAGAGATATTTATAATCGTAGTAATTGTGGCGAGTGTTGGGCTGGTCTCCTTTCAGGCCCTGTTCAAGCCGATGTTTACCTATGATGCTATGTCGATATGGGCATTAAAGGCCAAAATCTTTTTTAAGGAACAGACGATTTTTACCGATGATTTTTACAATTCAGATCGTCTGCATTATCATCCAAAATATCCGTTACTGATACCATTAGTAGAAAACTGGATTTATCACTATCTGGGGTGTGTTAATGACAAATTGGTAAAGATAATCTTTCCTCTCTTTTATATTTCCCTGATATCGATGTTTTATACTACACAGAGAAGATTTTTCTCACGACAGTACTCTTTGGTTTTCACCGCATTATTGGCAACGATTCCGGCCTTTGTCCGTTCAGATAAAGGTGGTGCCGTTTTTTCAGGCAACGCGGACATACCACTGGCATTTTTTTATACAACCGGTGTAATTTATCTATTCTGTTGGATGAAAGAGAGAAAGAGAGAAGATTTACTCATTAGCGCCGTTTTCTCAGGTCTGGCAATATTTACAAAAAATGAAGGGTTAGGTCTTTTTGCCGTTACTGTTTTTTGCTTATCTATTTTTATTTTTTTCAATTCAAAGAAGGGTATTGTCAGACAAAATATTACATCTCTTTCGGCATACATAATAATACCAATGTTAATCATATTGCCATGGTTAATTCTTTCAATGGGAATGCCCACATTTATAGAGGAAGAGAACTATCCCGGACATCTCACTTTGGGCACTATTATTGGTAATGTTTCCAGGATGCCAGTAATCTTATCATCGTTCTGTCTTGAGCTTATGGATATCAGACGCTGGAATATTTTCTGGGTATTGTTTGGTGTAGCGGTGATTGGCGGTTTTAAATATATCTTAAAGTCGGCAATAAAATACATACTTTTAATACTAATACTTGATTTTTGCCTGTTTGTGCTGGTTTATACCATTACCCCCTGGGATGTCAAAGAGCTTATCTCGTGCAGTATGACACGGCTCGTTATTCAGATAACTCCAATTGCAGTTTTCATTGCTTCTCTGCAAATAGATATGGTCCTGGATTACAGAAATGGCAGATCTTAATATATTAAAATCTGGCTGTGGTTTTACTGAATTGTAGGATTGTAAATTGCTTTTTATTGTGTATTATTTAATGTTAACATAGCATATTAGAGAATACTTTGAAATTAGCCGGATATGCTGAAAGTCGGAAAGAAGATTATCGTAGTCGCTTTAGGAGGTAACGCACTTGTACAGGAGGGTGAAAAAGGTACAATACAGGAGCAGTTTGCAAATACTCGGAAAAGTATTACCGGAATAGTCCAATGCATAAAAAAAGGGTTTGATGTCGTAATTACCCATGGGAATGGTCCCCAGGTAGGTAATATGCTATTAAGGACAGAGTTGAGCCGTGATAAGGTGCCGGAGCTTCCTCTGGGAATATGTGTCGCGGATACGGAAGGCGCGATTGGGTATATGATTCAGCAGACAATGGTCAATAGCCTGCAGAAAGAACAAATAGATAAATGTGTTGTTACTATTTTGACTCAAGTAGTAGTTGATAAGGATGATAATGCATTCAGGAATCCGACCAAACCGATAGGCCCATTTTTTGCCGCTGAGGAAGCGGGTAAAATTGCGAAAGATCAAGGTTGGGAGATGGTTGAAAATAGACATAGAGGTTACAGGAGGGTTGTCGCTTCTCCCAGGCCTCTCAAGATTGTAGAAAGGGAGTCGGTTAAAAGGCTTTTGGAATCTGGTGAAGTTGTTATTGCGGCAGGCGGTGGTGGAATACCGGTGATTGTAGAGGAAGATGGATCTCTGGAGGGTGCAGATTGCGTAGTAGATAAGGACCTTGCTTCGAGTGTGTTGGCATTGGATATAAAGGCTGATTGCCTGGTAATGCTTACCGGTGTTGAACATGTTTGCCTGAATTATGGAGAGTCAGATCAAAAGCCACTAGCAACTATTACTATTAAAGAGGCGGAAAGCTACATGGCTGAAGGGCACTTTCCTTCTGGTAGTATGGGGCCAAAGATTCAGGCGGCTGTAAACTTCTTAAAAGGTGGTGGCGAATGCGTTTTTATTACTGCTATAGACAAAGTCTGGGAAGCAATTGCCGGTAAAACAGGCACAAGGATAGTCCCGTAGTATTACAGAGAGGGGAAGCATTAGGAAATAAACGATTGGCAGCATAGGCTGGCAATACATAAATTGAAAAAGCTAAGTAGTTTGCGGGGAATAATTATATGACAGTTGAAACAGATGAACATTACAAATCCGGATTTGTAACGATATGGGGACGGCCAAATGTAGGCAAGTCAACACTTCTTAACCGGCTTGTTGGTGAAAAGGTTGCTATTGTTACGCCAAGGCCACAGACGACACGTAACAGAATTTCGGGGATTTGCGAGACGGAAGAGGGGCAGCTTGTGTTTCTTGATACGCCGGGAATATTGAAGCCAAAGCAGAAACTGGATGAGTATCTGGTAAAGTCAGCACGCTCCTGCCTTAGAGATGCTGATGTCGTCTTGTTTGTTGTAGATGGCACCACGCCTCCGCACAGCGATGATAAACGTGCTGCCAAACTGATACGCAACATTGATAAGGATATCCTGCTGGTTGTTAATAAAGTTGATATTGCTGATATTCCAAATCTCGATGCTATTATTGCGGAATATAAGAAGCTTGGCAATTTTAAAGGTGGTGTTGCCGTTTCTGCCATAACAGAAATTAATATCCCGGTACTGATCAAAAAAATATTTGAACTAATGCCGGAGAACCCTGCTTACTATCCGGAAGGCACCGTAACCGACCAGCAGGAGAAGCTGGCAATTGCTGAGCTAATCCGGGAACAGGTACTGCTGTCTGTTAGGCAGGAAATACCGCATGGGGTGGCGGTGGTGGTAAAGGAGCTTGTGTCAAGAAGCGATGAACTTGATTATATATCTGCAAATGTATATGTGGAAAAGCAACGCCACAAATTGATTGTTGTCGGTGGGAACGGGCGAATGTTGAAAGAGGTAGGAAGGAAGTCACGGGAAGGTATCCAGGAACTTTTAGGTAAAAAGGTTTATCTGGATCTCTGGGTCAAAGTAAGCGAAAACTGGCGAAAAGATGAAGCAGCATTAAGCCGCTTTGGATACAAGTAAAGAATTGGGAAAATCAGGATAAAGGAGACAAATTGTGAATCGTTACATCAATGTTTTATCTATTACATTTATAACCTTATTTATTGTACCTGGCGTATTTGCTGACAATATAAGTATAACAATGGAGGATCAATCATTTATAAGACAGGTTAGTTCACCACTAATAAATCTACCAAATCTTCAGGTACCGTTTGACAGTATTCTAACAGGTGGCCAACCGACTTTTGACCAGATAAAACAGGCCGCAGAAACAGGGTTTAAGGCTGTCGTTGATCTCCGGACGGGCAATGAATTACCTGACCCTGAGCAGGAAAAGGCTTGGGTTGAAGGGTCCGGGATGAGATATATTCACATTTCTATCTCTGTCGCAGAAGGGTTTACACCACAGAATGCCAAAGTGTTTGCGGAAGCTCTCTCAGGATCTGAAAACTATCCATTAATAGTCCACTGCAAAAGTGGGGAACGTGTTGGTGCAATGTTTGCGCTTAAGGCGTTTCACATTGATGAAAAGGAGATAGAAGAAGCACTCTTAATTGGTGAGAGGGCGGGGTTGATTAAACTTGCTCCTACGGTCAAAAAGATTCTCGAACGTTATAATTAAAACGAGGCTTCTCCCCTCTCGTTGTCGCAAATCCCCCTTAACAAGCTGTCGGCTTGTAGCTGGTAAAGCTTAGTGCCTTCTCTGGACAGATACCAATACAGCGGCCACATGCAAAGCAGTCAGGACGAGATCTTTTCCCTTCGAGAATAGATCTTACAGCTGGACAGTGGCTCTTTTTTATACAGAGATTACACTCATTGCAATTGTGTTTGTTAGCCTTTACTTTAACCAGTGAGAAATGTTCAAGGACCCACGTAAACAGGCCAATGGGACAAACCAGATAACAAAACGGTCTGAAAATAAACAGAGACGCTGTCAGTACAATCAGTAGGACCATAATTGCATACGGTTCAAATCTCCAGTGTAGAAAATGAAACGGGTTAAAGTAACCATAAATACCAATCCCTGCGGTAAATACAAGTGTTATAAATGTCAGAAATAGCGTAATTCTTACAAGATTGGTTACCCTAAATGGTAGCATAATCTTGAATCTCTTAGACAGAGGTATCTGATTAAAGAGTTCCTGAATAGCTCCAATAGGACATGCCCAACCACAGAAAAGCTTGTTCCCGATTATACTGAACACTGCAATAAAGGCCAGGATTGTAATGAATATTATGGGTACTCCCCTGCCTGCGCTCAGAAACAAAAATGGCTTTGTGATTGCACAAACAGGGCTCGGATGCATACCCATTCCCCAAGCGAATCTTCCCAATGGTAATACTGGAAGTATCCCAAACAAGAAGAACACTGCTCCAAGTATAATTAACCTCAGGTTTCTGTGTACCCATGATTTCATCAAAAGCCACATTCCGGTAAGACAAAATATAGCACTTACCCAGACACGTGGCAAAAGCATAACATCAAAGAATTCCATTCCTCTCCTACCTCCACCTGAAGCCCAGATCGCAGTCGTTATACTCAACAGTACGAAAAATGAATAAAGTGTGATTTTGGTTATTTTACTAATCCAGTTTGAAGTATACTTCATGGTTTTCCACCGCCTTTCGAAGGACAGCGAAGCTGCCACTATCCTTGTTTACTTTTTCTTTTTTAGCACAAAACCTACATCTGTTGTCTTTCCTGCTTCTACCCTTACATCCTGTATAACCGTTTTAAATTTCTCGTGCCATACTTTCAATATTATTCTAAGTAAACCGGCTTAAGAACAACAGAGTGATTATAACGCTCAAATGCTCTTGCCGGTTTAAATGGTCTAACGAGCCCTTCGGCCTCTCCAAAATGGAAGACCGTTTTCATCTCTGAGTTTGAGGACTTTATCGCCTTTTTTTATCTCAGCAGCGATAATGGCCTCTTCTCCTCTGTCAGATATTCTATGGCCTTTGATTTCTACCTTATCATCAGTAGTGATCGTAAATCCTTGGTCTTGCATATACCATTCAGGGCCAAGACGTACAGAGAGAGTTTCCTCATCACTCTTTACAATCAAGTGTACACCGTAAGACATCCTTCTTCCCCGAGCTGTCTTTTCTATGCTGACCACATCACCATAAACAGTTTCCATCTTATTTGGAGAGTATATGCTGCAATATCGAGCACAAGGCCCACAGCCACAGGTTGCAATCCAGCACATTCCACGCTGGTTAAAAGGCCGTACATCAGATCTTTTTCTCCAACCGCTCCAATATGGGATACCGTTTTTGTCCCTGAGCTTTAGTATTTCGTCGCCTTTTTTTACCTCTGTGGCGATAATTGCCTCTTCTCCATCAAAGGTGACTTTGGAACCGGTAATTTCCACTTTATCCTTTGGCTCAAACATAATTCCTTGATCTTCTATGTACCACCCAGGTCCCAGATGTACAGAAACCGTCTCTTCACCTGTTTTTACTATTAAATGTACTCCATAAAACATTTCGTTTTTTGGGGCAACTTTTTCGACACTTAGCACTTCGCCACTGATAGTTTCTGCTGTATCCGGCTTATACATAAGGCAATACTGATTTCCAGGTCCCCAGCCGCGAGGGCCTCTTCCTCTTCCCATACCTCTCTGGGCAAGGGATTCATTTGCCGAAGCAAATACCGCAGCCATTAACATTATTAATATCAGAACTTTCATTTTTTGTTCCTCCTTCCTGAACAAACATCCTTAGAATGCAAATCTTTCGAAAAAGAAGCTTTTTCTTCTCCTTCTACTGTGATTATACAACTAAGAGGGGAATAAAGAAATTGGACAAAGGTTGCATTAAGCAATGTCTTTGGATTCTTTTTGAATGCAACTTTAGTTGCATTTTAGGAAGAAGAACAAGGCACTACCGTTTACGGTAATGAGTGATATTATGAAAAGGGAAGACTGGATGCAGAGAAATGGAATGGAAAGGCGGCATAGAAACTTAAAACATTAAATACATTTAGGATTGAGGGCCTGTTATCTATTTTGACCTCAAATCCCTTCTGCATCTTTGGTCCATTACAAAGACGCTAGAGTTTATTGCATAGAGGGCAAGTTGAAGTCTGTCGGAAACACCTGTCTTCTTGTATATCCTGCTTAAATGAGATTTGACCGCCTGTTCACTGATGTTCAAGGTCTTCTTTATCTCCTTGTTTGAAGACCCATTGCAAATCAACTTAACAACTTCTATTTCCCTGTTGGTCAGAGAGGGCCCTTTGCTGCAGCTTTTACCCTTTATGCCAGGAATAATCTCAAGCAATTGCTTATTTTCAAACCACAATTCACCTGAGAGAATACACTCTATGGCTTTTTTTAAAAGAGGTAGATCGGTTTCAGGTGACAGGATACCTGCAAGACCGCGTGAGATAAAACTTATCAAGCATTCATTCTCTATTTTTGGAAGACATCCGGTTCCAAGAAGAAGAATCCGTACCTTATGTTTCTCGGAAATATCATCAAATATAATACCGGCAAGTGTGTTAAAATCAGTGATCAATAAATCATTCTTTTCCTTAGTTATTTCTCTGGGATTTGTACTGACAGTAATGATACTATCAGCTCTCAGATTACACTCTTCCCGTAATAACTTTTTAAGGCCTTCTCCGAACAGATGGTTACAGCAACTGATAGTTATTCTTAATGGTTTTTTGTTGTTGTTCATACAGAGACCTTTTCAAAGCCTATTTCTTTGTCCTTAATTATTGCTTTGACTTTGTCGCCTGATTGGAATTGCCGGTTTACTATACATAAAGATAGTTTGTTTTCTATTTCACGTTCAATGGCTCTCTTAAGTGGACGGGCGCCATACTTTGGTTCATATCCATCGGTTACCAGTTTTTCCTTGATTTCAGCTCCTATTTCAAGAGATATTTCTTCTTCCTTCAATCTCTTTATAAGTCTATTAAGAAGGATGTCCAGTATACGGGAGATATGTTCCTTTGTTAAAGAGTGAAAGACAATCATATCATCTAATCTATTCAGAAATTCCGGTTTAAAATATTTTTTGACTTCGGATAGAATCATATCCTTTGCTTCGTCATGGCTGATAATGCCTGGGCCCGACTTAAATCCTATCTCATGTTTTTCTGCAAGCTTTTCGCTTCCTATATTTGAAGTTCCTATGATAATAGTATTGCGGAAGCTTACGACATGACCTTGTGCATCGGTTAACCTCCCTTCATCAAGTACCTGGAGGAGCATATTGAATACGTCTGGGTGGGCCTTTTCTACCTCGTCAAGCAGTACTACCGCATAAGGTACTCTCCTTATCCTTTCGGTAAGCTGTCCCCCTTCTCCATAGCCTATATAACCTGGAGGTGCTCCAATAAGTTTTGCAACTTCATGACGTTCCATATACTCTGACATGTCCAGCCTGACAATATGGGTTTCGTCATCAAAGAGGAATTCTGCAAGGGTCTTTGCCAGTTCCGTCTTCCCGACTCCCGTCGGGCCAAGAAACAGGAAGGTGCCTATCGGCCTTGAGCCTTCCCTCAGTCCCGCCCTGTTCCTCCTTATCGCATCGGCAATTGCCCCTACAGCAGCTTCCTGAGCGACGATGCGTTCATGTATTTTCTCCTCCATGTGTGCCAGCTTGCTTGCCTCACCTTCCATCATTCTTGAAGCCGGAATGCCCGTCCAATTCGAGACGATACCAGCTATATCTTCAGAAGTTACAGAGGTGTCTTTCTCTTTCAGTTCGTTCTGCCACTTCTCTTTCTTGGTGACAAGCTGCTCTTCTATAATCTGTAATTCTGCATGGTGCTTTGTCGCCTCCTCAAAATCCTGTCTTTCGAAAGCATCCATTTTAAGTGCCGCATGCGTCCTCTTTTCATTTTCCAACTTTTTAATATCAGGTGGTGTGTAGTGCATTTCAAGATGTTTCTTTGCACCTGCTTCGTCCAGAAGGTCTATTGCTTTGTCAGGTTGCGCCCTGTCTGAAATGTAACGGTCTGAAAGACGTGCGGCAGCATCCAATGATTCCGGAGTGTAATCGATATTATGATGTTTTTCATAATAGGGTTTGAGCCCCTCAAGAATTTTTTTTGTGTCTTCTATTCCTGGTGCGTCCACTTGTACCGTTTGAAATCGTCGCGCAAGTGCTCTGTCTGATTCTATATGCTTCCGATAATCATCATACGTAGTAGCACCAATCAACTGTAGTTGGCCTCTTGCCAAGGCCGGTTTTAAGATGTCTGGCGCACCCATTCCCCCACTGCCGCCGCCTACACCAACCACAGTATGTAATTCATCTATAAAAAGTATAATACGGCCCCCGGCATCTATTATCGCATCCCTGATTGATTTAAGTCTACCCTCAAATTCGCCTCTGACACCAGCCCCTGCAATAAGGGCTGCCATATCAAGTGAAAGTATCTTTTTCGACAGTAACGATTGTGGTACCTCTGCGGCAACAATTTGCTGAGCAAGGCCCTCTACAATAACAGTTTTACCCACTCCTGCTTCCCCTATTATTACAGGATTATTTTTTTTACGTCTCGATAGAATCTGGATTACCCTTTCTATCTCTTTTTCTCTTCCTATGACGGGATCCAGTTCTCCCTGCCTTGCAAGTTCTAACAGATCCAGTGTATATTCTTTTAATACATCGAGTTTACTTTCGTCATCCTGATTTACAACCTTTCTTCCACCCCTGATTTCTTTAATAGCAGTTCTAACGTTTTCCTGTTCAAGACCGACTCCCTTGAGAATCTCAGCAGTTATTCCGGATTGTGGATCAAAGAGTGCAAGAAACAGCGCTTCGGTACTAATAAGTTTGTCTCCCATCATTTTTGATTCCTGCAAAGCAACCTCAAATACTTTGTCAACCTCACCGGATATTACTAATTGAACATTGCCAGCTTTTGGAGTATTGGTTGTTTGATTATCTAAAGATGCAAAGGTGTCATCCATAAGTCGTTTTTTTAATCCTTCTGTATCCAGTTTAAGTTGTTCCATAATTGTGATAAGAGAAGAATCATTCTGGACCAGTAACCCTAAAAGCACAAACTCCGTAGTAAATACGGTGTGCCCCATATTTACCAGTTCCATAGTTCCAATATTTATGGCATCTAATACCTTCTTTGTGCAATATCTTATATATTTTTGCAGCATTTAAATACCTCCTTATCGCATTATGTTAAATATGAAGACTTTTTTATACAAAATGATTGAAAGGAATGTAAGTGAAAAAATAATAATTTAAAGGGTGTGTTCTACTATTAAATAAACTAAACAATAAAGGATTCTAGGGATTCTTATTTAAACTTACTCGCTAAATAACCGATAAGGATAGTAGTGTCCTGAAATATGATGCATACAAAAATACTTGTATAATTTACTCTTGAGTTTATAATAATTTGTAGGATTGATACTCGAAGTGATTTTTACTTGGTTGTCATTATTGATAGATAATCGTAGAAGCAGTTTTGTGGGATAATTTTGGGAGCCGTATTCCGTGAATAAAGAAAGGGTATTAATGAATAAGGTAATTAAGGTACTGGTAATATTAATCGCTTTTGTTTTAATACTTCCAAATCTGCAAGCCGAAGAGCATTCAAAAACAACTGATACGCAACATGGACGTGATTTTCAAACTCTGGATGATATGCTTGCGGCGATAAAGGATAAGGAGCTTCAGGAAAAACGTCTTGAAGAATTAAGGCGAGGAAAAGAGGCAGGGGAGCAAAATAGGTTATCAGAAATAGAGAGGCTAAGGAAGGAACAAGCAGCAATTGAGGAGGATGTCCGCAAATATGAGGAGATAGTTTCTTCAGAGTACGGTAGCGAGATGAGGGAAGCGGCATGGAAAAATCTGGTTAGCCGTTATCCGGAAGCCAGAAACTTAGCGGTAGGTGATATTAACGGGCTTAAGCGCAAGTTATATCCAAAACCAATTTTGCGTTCATCGTTCAAGAAATTGTCCGTGTCTCAGGCGCAATCAATTCCACATATAACAATACATGAAAATACTGATTGGGGATTTTATGGCTATAGTACAATCCAGAATAACTATGAATCGAAGACTATAAATA
>JABHIW010000070.1 GCA_018670825.1 Candidatus Scalindua sp.
ATTAAACATAACTCTCTGAAACATCCAGAGCATGTAACATGCTGAAAGAATAACGCCGGTCGTCGCAATGACGGCAAGTAATACGTTAGACTTAAATGTCCCCAGCAATACCAGGAATTCACCTACAAAGCCATTAAGGCCAGGCAATCCTATTGAAGACAACGTCGCAACCATAAAGAAGATAGCGAATATCGGCATTTTCTTCGTCACGCCTCCATAATCAGCAATCAGCCTTGTATGTCTTCTTTCATATAACATTCCAACAATCAGGAATAACGCGCCTGTACTCAAGCCGTGATTTATCATCTGAAGGATTCCTCCCTCCATTCCCTGGACATTAAACACAAAGATGCCGAGTATTACAAAACCAAGATGACTGACACTTGAATACGCAACCAGCTTCTTAAGATCTTCCTGTACCATTGCTACAAGCGCTCCGTAAATGATACCCGCGACAGCCAGCCATGTTATAAGAGGTACAAATTGATGACTGGCGTAAGGAAACAGTGGCAGACTGAAACGCACAAATCCGTAAGTTCCCATTTTCAACAGCACCCCTGCCAGTATAACACTGCCAGCCGTTGGTGCTTCCACATGAGCATCCGGCAACCATGTATGAAACGGAAACATTGGTACCTTTATTGCAAACGCGAAAAAGAATGCAAGGAAGAGCCAGAATTGAGCTCCCAGGGGAATGTCAAGATTGTATATCTTCAACAGGTCAAATGTGTATTC
Organism: Candidatus Scalindua sp.; assembly: GCA_018670825.1. Taxonomy (GTDB): domain Bacteria; phylum Planctomycetota; class Brocadiia; order Brocadiales; family Scalinduaceae; genus Scalindua. Next base: position 736 of record JABHIW010000070.1, read on the forward strand.
TCCTGTTGCCTTATGATGCATAAAATAGAGAAATATTATGGCGATCAGCATCAATACGCTTCCCGCCATTGTATATACGAAGAACTTTATTGTGGCATATATCCTTCTTGGGCCTCCCCAGACACCAATTATCAAGTACATCGGGATCAGCATGAGCTCCCAGAACGTGTAGAAAAGGAAGAGATCAAGAGAGATAAACACTCCCAGCATCCCCGTCTGCAGGATAAGCATCGCAATCATGTACTCTTTTATCCTGTCTTTTATGTTCCACGATGCCAGTATGCAGATGAGCGAAAGGAAACTTGTCAGCAGGAAAAGAAAGAGACTTATGCCATCAATACCTACATGATAACTTATTCCAAATTCCTTTATCCATGGAACATTCTGTACAAATTGGAATTCAGACGTATCTGATTTAAATAAGATGAACAGGGGTAGCGAGATTATAAAATCTATAACGGCGATAGCAAGAGCGACACGTTTAATCCTCTCCTGTTTTTCTCCATTTATAAAGAGAAGTATTATTGCCCCGAATAGAGGCAGAAACGTAACTATGGTAAGTATCGGACAATCACAACTCATTTATTTAAATTAGTTCCTTTCAGTTGCCAATTTATTAATTAGGAAATGTCGGGTTTCTTACCCGCCGAAATTAAGGTACGTTTACAAAAATAATATGGAACAAATAATTATAATAATTCCGCCCAGCATTATAGATAATGCATAGTTGCGCACTAACCCCGTCTGGCTGAGTTTCAGTACTTCACCTTTGAGTATGGTGAGCCTTCCAACCGCATTTACAAAACCATCTATAATCCTCACATCTACTACCTTCCATAAGAGATTTGAAACTCCGAGGGTCGGTTTAACAAAAGTTGCATCGTATATTTCATCAACAAAATATTTATTTAATATGATATTGTAAATTCCTTTAAATCTCTTTGCAATAGCACCGGGCAGTTCAGGTTTTGAAATATACATTATATAAGCCAGTACAATTCCGACGATGGCAATACCCGTCGATATACCCATCATTGAGAACATCAGGTTGGAAGAGACATGGTGCGATTCACTCCCATGATGTCCTGCACCTATGACTGGAGCAAGAAATTCGTTAATTACGCTCATTGTCGGAAAGCCCAGGAATCCACCAACTATGGAAAGAACGGCAAGCACTATTAACGGGAAAAGGATACTCATTGGTGATTCATGAACATGCTCCTCAACATGCTGGGTCATTTTAGAATTCCCGTGAAATGTCATGAATAACAACCTGAACATGTAAAAGGCGGTTAATAGTGCTGCTAAAGCTCCAAGACCCCAGAAGAAGAGATTCCCTTTGGTATATGCTTCCAGCAAGATTTCATCCTTACTGAAGAATCCGGCAAATGGTGGTATACCTGCAATTGCAAGTGTTCCTATAAAAAAAGTTATGTACGTTATCGGCATAAATTTCTTGAGGGCGCCCATCTTTCTCATATCCTGCTCACCTCCCAGGCCATGAATCACACTTCCTGATCCCAGAAACAGTAGTGCTTTAAAAAAAGCGTGTGTAACCAGATGGAATACACCGGTAATGTATCCACCTAAACCACAGGCGAGGAACATATAGCCTATCTGACTTACTGTAGAATATGCAAGAACCCTCTTTATGTCATTCTGCACAAGACCAATACTTGCCGCAAACAGTGCGGTAGCACCACCTATCACAGCTACTACTGTCATGGTAAACGGAGACATTGTATATAATACGTTACACCTTACAACCATATATACACCGGCCGTAACCATAGTTGCCGCGTGAATCAACGCACTGACCGGAGTAGGACCCTCCATAGCATCAGGAAGCCATGTGTAGAGTGGAATTTGCGCAGATTTTCCAACAGCACCTACGAATAGCAAGAGTGTTATAATCGCGGCAACGGAACTACCTATTTGCAGATGTTCCGGTGCGGCGTGAAACACTTCAGTAAAGTCTATAGTACCGAAGGTGACAAATATCAAGAGGATGGCAAGGATAAAGCCGAAGTCCCCTACACGGTTTACAATAAATGCCTTCATTCCTGCGGCTGATGCAGATTTCTTCTCAAACCAGAAACCGATTAAAAGATATGAACAGAGGCCAACACCTTCCCACCCTATAAACATGAGAAGGAAATTATTAGCCAGAACGAGAAGTAACATTGAAAAGGTAAATAGATTCAGATAGGTAAAGTATCTGTAGAAACTTTCATCTTCATGCATGTAACCTATAGAATAGACATGGATAAGAAACCCTACGCCGGTAACTACCAGTATCATCACAACCGAAAGCGGATCTACCTGCAAACCGGCAATTGCCTTGAATGCACCAGAGCCGATCCAGGTAAAATAATCTTTTTCAAACACCCGGTGTTCAGGTGAAAGTTTCAGCAGATCAAGGAGTACAAATACTGCAACGACAAACGATAACCCTATCGCAGCGCATCCTACAAAGCCGACTATAGATTTGTTAAGCCTCTTTCCCAGGAAACCATTGATTATAGTCCCTGCAAGCGGAAATAAGAGTACTAAACAGATTAAGTCTAAAAAAGAGTCCCCAAATGGGTTTGACATTATTTTATCCTTTTACCACTTCATTATGTTTATATCGTCTACATTTATAGTAGCTTTGTTTCTAAACAGGGCAATTATTATTGCAAGACCAACTACTGCCTCTGCTGCTGCAACCGTCATTATGAAAAAAACGAAGATCTGGCCATCCATCGAATTCTGTTGACGCGAAAATGTAACAAATGCAAGGTTTACCGCATTCAACATTAATTCAATAGACATGAAAATAACGAGAGCGTTTCTGTTGATTAAAACGCCCACTGTCCCTATCGAAAATAGAATACCGGAAAGTACTAAATACCATGTTAACGGAACTGCCATCACTTCTCTTCCTTAATAATTTGTTTTTTTGCTAAGACTATAGCCCCTACAATAGCGGCAAATAAAAGTATAGACGCAATTTCAAAAGGCAAAACGTATTTTGTAAATAACATTTTACCCACAAGCTGTGTGTTTCCGATTTGATCCATAACCTCCGGTGTATACTCACCTTCAGCACCTGAAAAAGTTGCTCTCGTCATTAGAATACCTATCATGACAACAAGGATCAAACCGAGAATAATAGCAGCAGGCTTCTGCAATGGCATTTTGTTCCTGTCACCTTCCAATTCATCCTTGTTTAGATTAAGTAACATGATAACAAAAACAAAAATCACCATTATTGCACCGGCATATACCATGACCTGTACAGCAGCAACAAACTGAGCATGCAATAGAACATACAAAACAGCAAGAGAAACCATTGTCTGGATAAGAAATACCGCACTATAAACCGGGTTCTTTTGAAAGACCACGCCAATAGCACAGGCAATCGTTATCAAACTCATTATTATAAACAATAAACTTTCTAACATATAATTAAGACCTTATTTAGATTTATTCCTGGGTTTTTTCTTAACTTCTTTCTTAACTTTTTTCTTAATTGGTACTAACAGTTTTTCTTTATTATATATATTGTCTTTCGCGTTTCCTGTAGCCAGCTCATAGTCCTGCCTCAGGAATATAGCCTCCTCCGGACAAACTTCCTCACAGTACCCACAGAAAATACAACGGAACATATCAATTTCATAAGTCTCCGCATATCGTTTGCCATTCTGATCTTCGGCACCTTCAATGTTAATACATTCAGACGGACAAACGGTAGAACAGAGCCCGCAAGCAACACACTTCTCATTGCCATTTTCGTCCCTCTGTAACTCATGCAATCCCCTGAAACGCGGATAAGGCGTCCATTTTTCATCAGGGTACTGCATCGTAACCACTTTAGATGGACTAAGAAAATGCTTTAACGTAAGCGCTAGGCCTTGTATTAATGGTTTTATCATATTTTTACGTCTTCCTACTGAAGCCAAGTTTGAAGTGTCTAAAGTGAACTAAAGTGCCTAAAATTAAAAAACAAAAAACTTGTTTTTTACCTCAACTTTAGCTCACTATTAAACTTCAGGCACTTTCAACTTTTACTAAGCTTATAAAAGGGTCATTACAATTCCTGTTATCAAAACATTTACTACTGCTACAGGAAGCAAAACCTTCCATGCAAACTGCATAAGTTGATCAATTCTGAACCTTGGAAAAGTTGACCTCAACCATACGAAAAAGAATATGCATAGAGCCATCTTAATTAAGAACCAGACAACTGGCGGCAAAAACGGACCTCTCCATCCACCAAAAAAGAATGTAACGCCAACTGCCGATACGGTAATAATATTAGCATACTCTGCCATAAAGAATAACGCAAACTTCATGCTGCTATATTCTGTATGGAAACCTGAAACCAGTTCAGTCTCTGCTTCCGGTAAATCAAACGGACATCTATTGGTTTCAGCTATAGCACTTATTGCGTACACCAGAAAAGCAACAGGCTGCAGCACGACAAACCACAAATCAGTTTGAGCATTAACAGTATCTACCAGACTTAGAGATCCTGTCATCATAATAACCCCTATCAAAGACAATCCCATTGACAGCTCATAACTAATCATCTGAGCGGAAGATCTCAATCCCCCCAGTAGTGAATACTTATTGTTAGATGACCAACCTCCTAATAAAATACCATAAACACCAACAGAAGAAACGGCAAGGATAAATAGTATGCCAATGTTTACATCTGTTATTACCATATCAATACTGACACCCATAATGCTTATTGTGTCCCCGAAAGGGATAACAGCTATAGACAAAAGAGCAGGAACCATAGCTATCGCAGGTGAAGCAATAAATAAAATTTTGCTGGCATTTGCCGGAATTATGTCTTCTTTGGTTATTAATTTGAGCCCGTCTGCAATAGGCTGAAGCAAACCATGCCACCCCACCCTCATAGGTCCCATGCGAACCTGCATATGGGCCATAACTTTCCTTTCAACCCAGATAAGATAGGCTATCACCAGTAACAGCACACCAATAACTATTCCAATCTTAATCGTTGAAAGTATTGCAAAAACAATAGCATTTGTCATTTATTTCGTTCCTTCAGTGTCATATCTCATTCCCGTCAGCAATGTTACGGATGCGGCTTGAACTGTTTGGGCAGGTTAAACAGTTTAAACCCTTGTCATTTCAATACTATTTAGTCTTAGATATTTTTACATTTGTATATCCATTACCACGCAGAGTATTAACAGGCACCCACTCGTAATTCTCAGAGATAAAAACAGCCCCTTCAGGTACTCTGCCGGTAGTCTTTGCTTTGAGTTTTAATTTGCCCTGGGCTGACTCAATCTTTATATTATCACCGTTCACAATATCCGCCTTCTTGGCATCCTTCCTGTTAATCTCCACAAAACATTCAGAAGCAAGGGAAATAAGTGATTCAGAATTTCTGGAATATGTCCCCTGATGCCTTAAACTTGAACCGGTTAATAATATGAATGGATATTTTTTATTACTTGTTATTGCATTGGTTTTCTTGCTGGCAACCTCAAATCGGTATACCGCTGCTTTAGTTTTATAGTATAGCGAAAGTATCCAATGAAAACCTTTTCTCCGCAATCTGTTAACTTCAATTCCTTCATATATAGGAACACTGACTCCTATCTCGTCCACAATATCCTTGGAAGTTGTATACTCAAATTCATGACCCATCTTTTCGGCCAGATTACAAATAATCTGCCAATCAGGTTTAGAATCTCCGACCTGCGATATGGCTTTGTGCAACCGTTGCACAGTCATCACCATATTGGTAAAAGTACCACCCTTCTCAACATAAGTTGATGAGGGCAATACCACATCCGCCAATTGTGCGGTTTCGGTTAGAAAGCTATCCTGGACTACAACAAATTCGGCTTTCTTAAAGGCTTCATTTACCTTCTTCCCATTGGGATAGTTTACGATTGGGTTCTCTCCCATGACATAAAATGCTTTGATTTTCTTTTTTACGGCAAGATCAAAAATATCACCGGAATTATTTGCGAGAAGATCAGCAGATAGTTTCACGTCCCATAATTCTTCAATTGCGTCCCTATTCTCCTGATCTTCTATATCGAGGTAACCAGGCAGAAATCCAGGCACAACACCCATATCATTTACACCTTGAGAATTATTGTTCTCCCTTGAAAACACAATTGAAACTTTATCGTTATCACCCTTATTTATTAACGCACAAAGATTCATCAAGGCCTCTATTGTCTCCTCACCTGATGGATCTTCCTGAATGTCCTTTCCACAGATGACATAACAATTTCCCGCTTTTGCTATTGAAGAAGCAGCAGCCCTGATACTATCCTCTGGGATATTTGTTGTCCCGGAAATCTTCTTGATATCTATCTCAGACGTATTCAACGATGAACACAGTTCATTGAAATTTTCTGTCTTATCAGCAACCTTTTTCAAATCAACGAGCTTTTCATCAACAACAACCTTAATCATTGCGTTGATCAATGCAGTTTGTGTACCCAGCTTGTAATTTAAACGAAGAAGATTTCTTGCTTCACTGCCGAATTCAACATTTCTTGTGTTAGCTATTATTACTTTTGCCTTGTTGAATCTTATTGCCTTTCTCACCATACTTCCTAGGACAGGATGCGCTTCGCTTATATCCGCGCCAACAAAGAATACCGTATCCGCATTTTCTATTCCTTCTAGTGATGTTGATGCCATCCCATAGACGACAGCATTATTAATCAAGCGATTAAGCGAGGGAGATTTCATATTAGATATATTGTCTATGTTATTTGTCCCTAAAACCGCCCTACAGAACTTCTGGAACAGATAGTTATCCTCATTTGTACATTTCTCAGAACCAATACCTCCTATAGCACTACCACCATGGTCGTTTATTATTTTACTGAATTTCTTTGCTATATGCTCAAGAGCATCTTCCCACGACGCCGGACGTAATTTACCATTCTTTTTTATCAAAGGGGTTTGAATCCGCTTATCTGAGTTAATAAACTCGTGGCCAAATTTACCCTTAACACACAGATTACCTTCGTTTACACCCAGCTCCAGATTCTCTTCCGCAGTTATTCTCATTACTTCATTATTTTTAGAGTTTACTACCAAGCTACATCCAATCGCGCAATAGCTACAAATCGTTGGGGTCTTTTTCAATTCCCACGGCCTGGCCCTGAATTTGAGTGTCCTGTCCTGCCACGAACCTGTAGGACATACCGATACGCAACCACCGCAGAAACTACAATCCAATGGTTTATCAAATGCGGTACCGATCACTGTCTTAAATCCCCTGTGCTGATAATCAATTGCAGCAACACCCGCAATTTCCTTACATACCTTAACGCACCTGCTACAGAGGATACATCTGTTTGAATTATACTCTAAGAGAGGATTGTCCCGCTTCATCGGCTGGTCTAACCTCACGCTCTTAAATCTACCCGTTTGTAATTTGAGGTCATGCGTTACCTCCTGCAAACCACATTCTCCGGATTTATCACAAGTCGGACAATCAAGGGGATGATGCGCCAGAAGATACTCCATAACGGACTTGGTATACTTCTGTGTCTCAGGAGTTTTCGTCTTTACTATCATCCCTTCAGCGACAGGCTGTGCGCAGGAGAATCTATGCCTTGCCCTTCCCCGTTCAGTTACTTCAACCATGCAGAGCCTGCACCCTCCATACTGAGTCAATTTCGGGTGATAGCACAATCCGGGAATATAGATACCGTTGTCCTTGGCCGCCTTAAATATATTTGTACCTTTTGGGACACTAACAATCTTATTATCAATCGTAATATTTATCATAATTACTTAATAGCCATAAAATTACACTTGTCATAACATAGATTACACTCAATACATTTTTCCTTGTCAATAAATGCGACTTCTTCACGTGAGCCGGATATTGCATCCACCGGACAATTTCTAATGCAAAGAGTACACTTTGTACAATTATCAGGAATAACCGTGTATTTATGAAGCGCGACACATGATGCGGTTGGACACTCCTTATCACGAATATGTGCCATATATTCATCACGAAAATACCTGAGAGTGGACTTGACCGGGTTCGGCGCAGACTGACCTAATCCACAAAGAGACATCGTCCTTACCTCATCACTCATTTTTTCTAAAACGTCAAGATCTTCTTCTTTACCTTCACCCTGCGTAATCCTATTAAGAATATCCAGCATAAGAACAGTACCTACTCTGCATGGAGGGCATTTACCACAAGATTCACTAGTACAGAAATCAAGAAAAAACCTTGCCATATCAACCATACATGTCGTTTCATCCACTACGACAAGACTGCCTGATCCCATCATGGCACCAGCACTTTTCAATGATTCATAGTCTATGGGAGAATCGAGATATGATTCGGGCAAACAACCGCCTGAAGGTCCTCCAATCTGTACAGCTTTGAATTTCTTTTTTTTGGGGATCCCACCGCCAATATCAAATACAATTTCCCTTACCGTTATACCCATCGGAACCTCGATCAAGCCTGCATTCTTTACATTCCCGGTAAGTGCAAAAATCTTTGTACCCTTACTTTTTTCAGTTCCTATTGTTGAATACCAGGCGGCACCTTGATTGATAATGATAGGAACATTAGCAAATGTTTCAACATTATTTAAACATGTTGGTTTGTCCCACAAACCCGCTTCTACAGATTGAGGAGGCCTTGTCCTGGGCATACCCCGTTTACCTTCTATTGAAAACTGAAGTGCAGTTGACTCTCCACAGACAAATGCACCTGCACCCTCTTTAATAATGATATCAAGGCTATATTCAGTATTTAGAATCTTATTGCCCAGATAGCCTCTTTCCTTTGCCTGGCGTATAGCAATTTTTAACCGTTCGATAGCCAATGGATACTCTGCACGAATATATATATATCCGCTCGTAGAACCAGTAGAATATCCTCCTATAATCATACCTTCCAGCAGAGCATGAGGATCACCCTCCATTAGACTCCTATCCATAAATGCTCCAGGGTCACCTTCATCTGCGTTACAGATAATATATTTTTGATCAGCAATATATTTAGCAGTCGACTCCCATTTCCATCCCGTATCAAAACCACCACCACCACGTCCTCTAAGACCTGATTTACCAATTTCTGTTATTACTTCTTTCGGTGTCATACTGGTTAATATTTTCTCTAATGCCTTATATCCACCGTTCATGATATACTCATCTATGTCTTCAGGATTAATGATACCACAGTTTTTGGTAACAAGTTTTACCTGATTTTTATTTTGGTCAAGTTCATCAAAAAACGGCAAATCACTATATCGTTTTAGATCACGACCATTGAGAGGCATTTGTGACATCGCATATTTCTTTACCACATTACCTTTTCCCACATGTTCTTCTATTATTTGTGGAATAATATCCGGTTTTATCTTCGAATACGTAACCCGAGAATAATCGGGCATAGCCACGTCCACCAGTACCTCATGAGAACACAATCCGATACAACCGGTACTGACAACATCAGCTGTTTGTTTCTGCTTTTTCAGCTCTTTTTCTATACTTTCAAAAACAGCTCTGGCACCGGCTCCTAATCCACATGTACCCATTCCGACAATTATCATTGGCCGTTTTGGTGTCATCTTATTCTTTACTGTTAATGCTTTTTTCTTTGCCATTTTTATTTAGATTTTCCGTGATCCCCGGTTTCCTGAATAATGTTACCAACACCACCAGGGGCCATATTGCCATGGACATTTCCATCTATTGTAATAATCGGGGCTAGAGAACACGCTCCCAGACAGGCCACTTCCTCAAGAGTAAACATATTGTCCTCGGTTGTAGAGCCTACCGCAACATTCAGTTTATTAGTAAATTCCTGCGTTATTTTATTAGCTCCTTTAACATGGCAAGCCGTTCCGCAACATACTTTAACCATATGTACGCCTCTCGGCTCCAAACGAAACTGCGAATAAAATGTCGCCACGCCTATAATCTCACTGGCACTGATTTCCATCCTTTCAGCGACTAGATTAACAGTCTCCTCCTGCAAATATCCATATTCGTACTGTATCTTTTGTAAGACAGGAATTAGCGCTCCCTGTACGCCCTCATACTTATCCAATATCTCTTCCGCTTTAGATAAATCTATGGCTTCCTCTGTTACCGTTTGTTTTTTCCTTTTACCCATTCTCTCTCTTTTCACTCAAATCGTTCGTCTTCGTGTTGTAACTCATGGCTTTAGCCTTGAGAGGAAACGATAACTGCAACCTCTCAAACCTGAAGGTTTGAGTTACATACGCAATTGTTACCGGTCTATTTCACCTAAAACAATATCCAAGCTCCCGATCACAGCAACAACATCAGCAAGCAAATGGCCTACTATCATCTTTTCAAGCACCTCTAAATTAACAAATGATGGAGGCCTGATTTTTATTCTATAAGGATTCTTCGACCCATCACTGACTATGTAATATCCAAGTTCACCCTTTGGGGCTTCAACACAGGCATACACTTCACCAACCGGCGGACAAATACCACCGGTTACTATTTTAAAATGGTGAATGAGAGACTCCATACTTTGCTTGAGATCTTCTTTTTTCGGCAAAGCAACATCAGGGATATCTGCAATATATTCACCTTCAGGAAGATTGTCCATGGCCTGGCGTACTATCTCATTACTTTGACGCATTTCTTCCAATCTTACCAGATAACGATCGTATACGTCACCGTTTTCACCAACAGGTACAAGAAAATCCATCTCATCATATGACGAATAGGGTTCAGACTTTCTAACGTCCCATCTGACACCGGAACCCCTAATACACGGCCCACTCAATCCATAATTTATTGCATCTTCCGCGGAAATTACTCCAACCCCTTTCGTCCTCATCAACCATATCTTATTCTTTGTCAGGAGGGTTTCATAATCCTTTAATCTATCCATGAACGTGTTAATAAAATCCCTAGTCTTTTCAGTAAAGCCATCAGGCAAATCCCTTGCAACACCCCCTATCCTGATGTATGAAAGGTTCATTCGTGCTCCGGCAACCATTTCAAAAATATCATTGATTGTTTCTCTCTCCCGAAAACAATAGAAAAAAACAGTCATTGCACCTATATCAAGTGCATGGGTTGCCAGCCATAAAAGATGTGATGATATCCTCGTGAGTTCACACATTATAACTCTTATATATTGTGACCTTTTAGGCGCTTCTATATCCAGCAACTTCTCTACCGCAAGAGCGTACCCCAGATTATTAGACATTGGCGCCAGATAATCCAGGCGATCTGTAAGGGGAATAAACTGGTGGTAAGTTTTGTGTTCAGCAAGTTTTTCTATTCCACGGTGAAGATAACCGATATCAGGAGTAGCCTTAACGACGGTCTCACCGTCCAGCTCCAGTAATAGCCGCAAAACTCCATGCGTACTGGGATGCTGTGGACCCATGTTAATAGTCATTACCTGGGTTGCTATTGTCATTGTTTTCCTTCTCTGTAAACACCCCTTAGAGAGTCTGGCTGCCTTCCTTTAAGTGGATAATCTTTTCTTAAAGGATGACCATTAAAACCTTCAGGCGTTAAAATTCTTTGTAAATTTGGATGGCCATTAAAGATTATACCAAACATATCATAAGCTTCTCTCTCATGCCAATCAGCTGTTTTCCAGACATTAATGACAGTATCAATACGCGGATTCGAAGCGGGTATTTTCACTTTAAGCCGCAACCGGTGATTCAACTCCATAGAATATAAATGATAAACTACTTCAAAATTACTACTGCCATCTAAACGTGACAAATCAACACCGCACAAATCGGAGAGATAATCAAACGCTGTTTCTTTATCCTCACAGAGAAATTCAGCAACTCTCTGTATATAATCTTTATTGATATTTATAGTTAATTCACCTCTGAAGGTTTTCCCGTTTATCACGGCCTCCGGATACTTCGCTTTTAATTTTTTTCCTACCGTAATATCTTCAGTCATGGCTTTAATTTAAACAACAAAATATGTTAATAAATCCCCCTCTCTCCCACTTTCACATTGAGGGAAATAGGGGGATTTATTTAATTCATTGACACAATTACCTACTTATCTCCGTTATCCAGAACAGATTCACCTTTTATCTTCTCCTGTAATTCCATTACTGCATGAATCAGAGCCTCTGGCCTTGGTGGGCATCCCGGTAAATAGATATCTACAGGAACAATCTCATCCACACCTTGAACGGTAGCATAAGTGTCAAAAATCCCACCGGAAGAGGCGCATGCTCCCATTGCGATTACCCACTTAGGCTCCGGCATTTGATCATAAATTTTCCTTGTCACAGCAGCCATTTTATAAGTAACGGTGCCTGCAACAATCATCAAGTCAGACTGTCGTGGCGAAAACCTGAACACTTCAGCCCCAAACCGGGCAAGATCATACCTGGGCGCCACTGAAGACATCATTTCGATAGCACAACATGCTAAACCGAAAGGCATTGGCCACAGTGAATTCTTCCTGGCCCAATTAACCACCTTATCAATGTTTGTAGTAAGTATATTATCACCAAAAATTGTCTCTATTCCCATTCAAGACCTCCTCGTTTCCAGATATAAACATAGCAAAACAGCAAAATCACTATGAATATCCCCATTTCTATTAAACCAAAGACCTTCAATGACTTAAACGTAACCGCCCAGGGATAAAGAAAAACCACCTCTATATCAAACACAACAAACATCATTGCAATCAGATAAAACTTAACAGAAAACCTCTCTCTGGCGGTACCGGTAGGTTCTATACCACATTCGTACGTAGAAAGTTTTTCGGCAGATGGTTTTTGGCGACCGACAGAAGCGGAAAGTATGAGGTTAGAAACGGCAAAACCCATTACTACGAGAAGCAGAATCAGGATTGGTAAGTAACTTACTAACATAGGTATTTATTAATTTAATATTTATGTTAAATTGCCTGTTTTTATAGGCAAATTTAGTCAATTTTGCACAAGCTAGGATCTTATCATAAATAACAAATTAGTAAACAAAATATTTTACCCGGTGCTATAACTACATATACCATATATACAAGTAAACTACAACTGCTTGAAGAAGCAGCTTTGCTTTTCTGTAGTAAGCCAACTAAACTTTCACCCTTCCATACTAATGCCACCATCCGAAGGTTCTTTGCCTTATTCTTCAATGTATTCTATGATTACCCCACCACTAACGCTAGCCTAATTAAACAGAAAGCAGCCACGTACCTAAATTATGACCTTCCAAAAGAGATCAATTATAGCTCCTATTATTCCATCACAATCTCTCTGTTGGACAGCGCTTCTAAAAAATTGTAACAAGCCGTTTTGTACGTACTATTTACTATTTAATACCATTATTGATTTAGATTATTTAATTTTTATAAGACCTTTTCTAAGTGAGTTGTCCCAAACTATAAAAATCACCTGACCCCCTTTTATTCAACTTTGGAAACGGTATCTTTAAACACTTTCAGTGCATAGTCAATGTCAGATTTGCTCAAATCCTTATGTGTGACCATTCTTCCAATATTCTTAAAAAGATGGACTAGATAAATACCTTTTTTGGCAACATTATCCACAAACTCCTTACAACTCAGTTGTGGTAATTCAAATTTGAAACAGATAATATTTGTCTGTACTGTTTTAAGCTTAATGCTGAAGCCATCTATTCCCTCAAGAGCGTTGGCAAGGTATCTTGCATTATCATGGTCCTCTGCCAATCTATCTACCATCTCCTCTAACGAAATAATACCACAAGCGGCTAAAATCCCTGTCTGCCGCATGACACCTCCCAACATCTTCCTTATACGTCGGGCTTCTTTTATAAATGCCTCCGTGCCTGCAATAATAGAACCCACAGGTGATGCCAATCCCTTCGAAAGACAAAACATAACGGAATCACAATCCCTGGTCAACTCAATGAGATCAACACCTTGGGCAATTGCAGAATTAAATACCCTTGCACCATCCAAATGGAGACGCAAATGATGTTTCTTCGCAATTCTGAAAATTTCAGATGTTTCTTCAGGCGTCACCACCGTTCCGCCTGCCAGATTGTTACTATTTTCCAGTACTATAAGTGAGGTTCTGGGGAAATGTATATTATCCAGATTAATGTGTGATTCAAGCTCAACCAGATCAAAATTACCGGACTCGTCTACATCTAACGGACTTATTGTTGTGCCTGTCAACGCCGCAGTATTACCGGCTACCATGGTATTTATGTGGGCAAATCTATCGCATATCAAACCTTCTCCGGGTTTTGTATGCACCATTATTGCAATCAAGTTCCCCATCGTGCCACTGGGGACAAAAAGAGCGGCTTCCTTCCCAGCACAGTCAGCCGCCATCGTCTCTAACCTGTTTGTAGTGGGGTCGTCACTAAATCCATCATCACCTACCTCTGCATCCTTCATTGCCTGACGCATTTTTAATGTAGGTTTTGTAACAGTATCACTTCGTAAATCGACAATTCGCATCAGCCATTTACATCCTCTTTGCCATCGTTATAGTGTTGAGCAGTCTCTATCGCCCCTTCAGTAGTATAGCCACTAAGATGAATCTCTCCTGAGGATCCAATAACCTCTCTGGCCAGATCCATATAATCCTGTGTACCGCGGCTATCTGGGGCGTACATGGTAATTGGCTGTCCGGAAATAGGGCATTCAGCAAGTTGAGTGTTCTCTCTGATAATAGATTTAAATAACTTATCATGAAATTTAGCGCTGATTGTCTCCACCACCTTATTGCTCAGATTTGTTCTTTTATCAAACATACAGGCAACAATTCCTGTTACTTCAAGGAGTGGATTGAGTGTGTCCTTGACCAGATTCACCGTATTAACCAAAGTAACCAGGCCATTAAGGGCCATAACTTTTGTCTCAAGAGGAATAAAAACTTCCCTCACTGCTGACAACGCGTTAACAGTAAGTAATCCAAGCGAGGGAGGGCAATCCAGAATGATGTATTCAGGGCGGCAATTACTATACAAATAATGGTCCGTTAAAAGACTAATACTTTTTTTCAATATAGTATCGTTTTCAAGCTTGTTTGCTAATATTCGTTCAATTGAGGCCAGAGTGACATTTGACGGGGCAATCCACATATCTTTTACACATGTATCATGTAAAATCTCACTTATAGGCATTTCATCATGAAACACGTTAAACATCGATTTGTGCAGATTATAAATATCTATTCCCAGCCATGAACTTGAATTACCCTGTGGATCAAGATCTATTAATACGACCCTCTTGCCTAACTTGGCAAGACAGGCACTGAGGTTTACGGCAGTTGTTGTTTTGCCGACACCACCCTTTTGATTTATTAATGCAATAGTCCTCAACTGAACTCCTTTTATTATTTTATATGTTTTTCCAGATCTTCTATATCCTTGCTATCACCTACAACAACAAGAATATCTTTTTTCCCTAACACATAATCAGGGGTTGGTAATTCCTTAATCTCCCTTTCGGTAAATTCGCCTTCCTCACCAGCCGTCTCTTTTATTTTTTTCATAATCATAATTATATTAACGCAGTATTTAGATTTAAGGTGGAGCTCTCTAATAGATTTTCCGATAAAATCACCCTTGGCCTCTATCTCTGCCAGGTTATAGTCCGCACCCAGGTCAACATAATCTAATACTCCGGGTGCAAAAATACTGTTGGCAACCCTAAGCCCCATATCTTCTTCGGGAAAAACGACTCTTGTAGCACCTACCTCCTTCAGTATCTGCGCATGTAACCTGGTACCAGCCCTTGCGATAATCTCTTTAATACCAAGATTTTTTAACAGTGTTGTTATTAAAATACTGGACTCAACATCCTCTCCAATACTAACAACGGCAGCATCAACACCTTCGATGCCACTCTCCTTTAATGCCTCTTCATCAGTGCATTCTAATTGTACCGCCTCAGTAACAATATCCCTGGCCTTATCCACCAACCCAAGGTTCTTGTCTATAGCTAAGACCTGTGCCCCCTTGGCAGACAGGACTTCAGTAACCTTAAACCCAAACCGTCCTAAACCTATTACCGCAAACTGTCTCATTCCTAAATCCTGAAACTCATTAGCTGTCCAACAGTTCTACTGTCGGACAGTGATTATAATATAAAATATCAGCCTACGACTATCCTCTCTTCCGGAAACCGGATTCTCCTTTCGGCAATCTCTTTACCGAGAATCAACGCCAGAGTCAATGGCCCTATTCTACCAACAAATATTAATAAGCTTATTATTACTTTTCCCGTCACGGTTAAATCACTACTTAATCCTGTACTGAGGCCAACCGTTCCAAATGCAGAAAATGCTTCAAAGATAACCGCATGAAATGGAGCATCCTCTGTACATAGTAAAATTAAACAAAACAGTAATATTGTTAATAAAGAAAGTGTTGCGATAGAAACAGCTTTTTGTACTGTCCGCCGGTGAATTGTACGATCAAAAATTTCTACATCTTCTCTGCCTCGAAACATGCTGTAAACCACTGCTATAATAAGAAAAAAAGTGCCAACTTTAATCCCCCCAGCAGCAGAACCGGATGCACCACCTATAAACATAAAAAAAATAAAGTATAAAAAAGTAGGTGTTGCGAGGCTACCGATATCAACCATCGTAAATCCAGCAGTTCTAGTTGTAATCGATTGAAAAAAAGAAACAAATATCTTGTCCCTGACGGAAAACAGGTCTAACGTATTTTTATACTCAAATATGCAGTAAAGAATTGCCCCCACTATAATTAAAAGCACCGTCATCGTCAACACTATCTTCGTATGCAGATTCAGCCTTCTCCTTTTATTTTTTTTAGAAGAAAATGAAAAATAACCAAAAAGATTGGATAAAACTATAAATCCCAGACCGCCTGATACAACAAGAAATCCAATAGTAACGTTAACAACTAAATCATTACGGTAACCAATCAAGCTATTGCTAAAAAGCGAGAACCCCGCATTGCAGAACGCACTGATGGAATGAAACACAGAATAGAATATATAATCATCGAAAGTTTCATGTGACCAATGAGTCGCCAGCACAGCAGCCCCAATAGTCTCAAGAACAAATGCAGATAATATTATAAAGAGGATTGTTTTCCTTATATCTGCATTCTCTGTATCAAGCACACTCTTTATAGTAACCTGTTGAGAAATGAGGAGTCTCCTGCCAATTGCAATACTGAAAAAAGCGTAAGAAGTCATTATTCCCAATCCGCCAATCTGAATAAGGACCATAATGACAACATGACCAAATCGGGAAAAATAGAGAGACGTATCCTGGACCGTCAGCCCGGTCACACACAACGCAGATGTGGAGGTAAATAAGGCATCTACCAATGATGTACCTTCTCCATTGGCAGTTGCCACCGGAAGCATGAGCAAGATAGTGCCTATCATAATAAAAATGAAAAAACTCGTACTGATAGTTGCTCCCGGTTTTGTGCTGAAGCTTTTTAATGCTTTCCCAACCATCACTACATGCCTCCTTAATTGTTACAAAAGCATTAAGACTTCGCATTTGAGATATCTGGTTTGAAAACTATTGTGGCAGAAAAATAAAAGTCATGTTGAGAATTGTAGATAAAGTACCTTGCAATTGCTATAACTTTTTGGGATTAAAGGGTTTCTGGTGTAATCATTATATCGTCTTTTAATACAGCAACATAAGGCAAATTTCTGTACCTGTTGTCAAAGTCAAGGCCGTAACCAACTACAAATTTATCTTCAATCTCAAAACAACAATAATCCGGCACTATTTCACTCTCCCTCCTTGCCGTTTTATTAAGAAGCACACACACCTTTATTGATAATGGATCATGCTTGGTAATCATCTGTATAATTTTAGAAAGAGTCTTACCTGTATCCAGTATATCATCCACGATAAGAACATGTTCATTCTTAACGTCTATATCAATATTATGAATAATTTCTGTCTCTGCCTTTGGGAAAGTAGAAGCACCTGCATATGTGTTAGCCCTGATCGTATCTATTTTAACAGGAAAAGGTATCTGCCGGATTAAGTCGGAAAGGAAAACGAGGCTACCATTTAAAACCCCGATTATGGTAAGATTATTATTCTTATAGTCAACAGCAAGTTTTTGTGCGAGCACACTAACACTATTTTTGATTTCAATTTCAGAGATTAAGATCTCTCCAATATCATTTTTCATAAATATTTTAGAAAAGTTTCACCAGAAGAGCAACATGGTAAATACTGTAATCGACATCTCTTAAGCCCAAAAGCTGAGTATCAATTTTCAATATATAACAGTGAAAAGTGTTATATGTCAAACGATTAATAGAAGATAAATATCCGCAACTTTGAGATTTTGTTAAATAAATAGGTTGATAGGAAACAAATAAAGAATAAAATAGAATATTGTAAAATTTGACATTTATTATCTGATATCTTCATCAAATTAATGAATTCACCATAGGAGATTTCCATGTACGAAAAGAGTATAAAACCGCTAAATCAGGCGATAGCCGAGGAGTTAAGTGGAGTACACCAATATATGTATTTCCATTTCCATTGTAACGATCAGGGATTTGATCTGCTGGCTAATCTTTTTAGAAAAATAGCAATTGAAGAGATGATACATATCGAACGCCTGGCGGAAAGAATTTTATTCTTGAAAGGTGATGTGGAAATGCTGCCATCAACCAAGACAGAAAAGATCCACAATGTAAAAGATATGCTGTCAGAAGCAAGATCAATGGAAGAGAATAGTACGAAACTCTATAACGAACTGGCAATGGAATGTGGCTCAAACGCTGATTCTGTTTCAAGAAAACTTTTCGAAGAGCTTGTCATGGATGAGGAACGCCACTATGGGCAATTCGACACCGAATTGCAAAATCTGAATAAATTTGGTGAGCAATACCTTGCCTTACAATCCATTGAGAGAAGTAAAGTACTTTCAATGCAAACAGGAGGAAACCTGACAAATCTGTAAATATCAATATTTTAGTTCAAATTATAGTTATTAAATTTTCTTAGGAGGAAAAAATGCCAATTTATGATGATATCCTTGCAACTATCGGAAGAACACCTATTGTCAGAATAAACAATATACCTGATGATAAGTGCGCGAATCTTTTTGGAAAATTAGAAATGTTTAACCCTGCCGGCAGTGTCAAAGATCGTATCGGCATGGCAATGATTGAAGATGCAGAAAAAAAGGGTTTGCTGAAACCCGGAGATACAATTGTAGAACCAACATCTGGTAATACGGGAATTGCACTGGCAATGGTCGCTACCGTTAAAGGGTACAAAGCGGTCTTTACCATGCCAGAATCTATGAGCCTGGAGAGGCGGGCCCTTCTCAGATATTTTGGAGCCGAAATTGTCCTGACCGAAGCCCCAAAAGGTATGAAAGGCGCAATTGAAAAAGCAGCAGAACTGGTAAAAGAAAAAGGTTATTTTCAGCCCCAACAATTTGACAACCCAGCCAATCCACAAATCCACAGAGAAACCACCGGTCCTGAAATAGTTGAGGATTTCGAGGGCAAAGAACTTCATTGCTTTGTCGTCGGCGTTGGGACCGGCGGTACAATAACCGGTGCAGGTGAGGTATTAAAGAAGAAGTATAGCAATATAAAAAATATAGTAGTAGAGCCTGCAGAATCTCCGATTCTGTCCGGAGGACAACCGGGACCACATAAAATCCAGGGTATTGGTGCAGGGTTTGTGCCGAGCATTTATAATAGTGAGATAGTTGATGAGGTCCGTCAGGTTAGCAATGATGAAGCATTCAGCATGGCAATACGCCTTGCGAAGGAGGAAGGAATTTTCTGCGGTATCTCTTCTGGGGCGAATATGCACGCTGCATTACAAGTTGCCAGAGAAGTAGGACCCGATAAAAATGTTCTCGTAATTTTACCGGATACAGGAGAACGTTATATCTCTACGGACCTGTTTAAGTCTGTAGAAAAGGATTAACATGAACAATTCCATAAACAGTGATAAAAATGCGTCTCGTTTAAGCGATATTACCAAAGCGCTTAGCAACTCCTACGAGAAACATGGTGGTATTAATCATCTGGAAGGGCCTAATCTCCCATCAAAGAAGGAAGTTCAGAAGCTGGTAAAACTGCTGTTAACAATCATGTTTCCTGGCTTTTACGAAGAAGCAACCGGCAATAAGGTTCATCTGGATGCGTATCTTCTTGCACAATGTTCCAGTGCACTGGAATGCTTGTCTGATTTAATACAGAAGAGCTTAATGCATGAATGTAACGAGGGACTCAATTGTACTCGTACCGAAGGAGAGTGTTGGGACTGCTCAGTAGAGATTGCATATCTTTTACTTGAAAACATCCCTGAGATTAGAGAAATCGTAAACCAGGATATCACGGCGGCATATAAAGGAGACCCTGCCGCAGCAAGCTATTTTGAGGTTGTACTGAGCTATCCATCGGTAAAGTCAATATCAGTTCATCGATTAGCCCATTTTCTGGAATTGCAGAAAGTGCCTTATATACCCAGGATGATGAGCGAATATATTCATGAAAAGACAGGGATTGATATCAATCCGGGGGCAAAAATAGGCCCCGGGTTCTTTATCGACCACGGGACAGGTGTGGTAATTGGAAGTACGGCTGTTATTGGTAAAAACGTAAAGTTCTATCAGCATGTTACATTAGGGGCCTTCAGCCTGACTGATGTTGAAAAGATCAGGAAAGAAAATAAAAAGAGGCACCCTACCATTGAGGATGATGTTACCATTTACGCCGGATCAACAATTCTTGGAGGAAATACGATAATTCAAAAAGGGTCTATTATAGGGGGAAATGTCTGGCTAACACGGTCAGTCCCCCCCTATACGACAGTAACTGTTGATTCACCTTATCTTATATTCAAACATAAAGATAAGGTAGAAAAATATGAAGTTGACTATCAGATTTAATTCTTCATTCATTCCGTCTTCTATTATAAAAATATATTGAAAATTCTTCTATTTATTCTGAAAATGTCCTTTAACGATATAAACAAAAGTTAGATAGAATATGGCTATAAAGTTTGAATGGGATATTAAAAAGGCTAATTCAAATATCAAAAACCATGAAGTCTCATTTGAAGAAGCAGCAACTGTTTTTGCTGATACGTTGTCTTCTACAATTCCTGATCCAGTACATTCAATTGAAGAAAACCGTTATATTATAATTGGCCGCTCGTTTAAGGGGAGAACATTGGTTGCTGTGCATACTGACTGATAGAGGGAATAATATTAGATTAATTAGTGCACGGTTATCAACAAAAAGCGAAAGGAGGAAATATGAAGAAGGATAAAATCATGTCTAATGACCCTGATATGCTTGAAGAGTATGATTTCACCAAAGGAGTGAAAGGCAAATATGCCAAACGTTATGAAGAAGGCTGTAACGTAATCGTCATCGAACCTGATGTATCTGACGTATTTCCGGATGCAGTATCTGTCAATCAGGCATTAAGGGCAATGGCACAAGTGGTACGTAACCATGAAAAAAAAGCAACGAAAGCTGATCATTGAGTAGAGGTGCCCCTCTTTTCTAGATGTAATGCCTGGATGACACGATCAGTCCCGCCATATGCGACAGTAACGGTCGATTCACCATACCTTATATTCAAAACAGAAAGATAAGGTGGAAAAATATGAAGTTGACGAACAGATTTAAAACTTTAAACATCCAACTTTTTATTTTTGACAAGGCTATCCAGTGGACTTACAACAACGGAGTAATCCTTATCCATCACATGGGTATAAATTTCAGTGGTCTTGACATCCGCATGACCCATGAGTTCCTGGACGATCCGAATATTAACTCCGTTTTCCAGCATATGAGTTGCGAATGAGTGTCGAAATGTATGGCAGCTGACACGTTTCGTAATCATAGCACGGTCTACCGCCACCTTGACCGCTTTCTGCAGCCCTGATTCCAGAACATGATGTCTCCGCTTTACCTTTGAACGGGGATCGATACTCAAATTTTTTGAAGGAAAGAGATATTGCCAGCGAAACTCACGGGAAGCATTCGGATATTTTCTCGACAAAGACTCCGGAATATAAACTTTACCAAATCCCCGAGTCATATCCTGTTCATGAACACCCCTCACCCTTTCTACCTGCTGACGTAACTCTTCCTGAATAGATTTAGGAAACAGAGTAGTCCGGTCTTTTCCACCCTTGGCCATACATACGTATACTAAATTTCGATCAAAATCAAGATCTTTAATCCGTAAACGTATACACTCCATGAGGCGGAGCCCGCAACCATACAACATTCCGGCCATCAAAAGATGAATACCCTGCATATGAACTAATACTCGTTGAACTTCACTGTTAGACATCACAACCGGAGGACGGGCAAATCTCTTTGCTCTCACATGTTCGATAGCTTCTGCAATCGGAAGATCGAGAACGTGTTTATACAAAAAAACAACGGCATTCAATGCCTGACGTTGTGTTGATGCCGAAACGCTTCTATTTGTTGCCAGATGACTCAAAAAAGATTCAATCTCAACTTTCCCCATCTCCCTGGGATGCTTATTGCACTTATGAAATCTGACATATTGCTCTATCCAGCTGCAATATGTTTTCTCAGTTTGATAGGCATAATGGTGATAATGCAACACCTGACGAACCTGATCCATCAGTTTTATACCAGGTGCGGGCCTGAATTTTCTCTTGTTTTCCATAATATAGTCTACTAGCATACCAACATGGAAAATTCAATAACTATTTTTCCATGTTATACTTGTTGAATAACCCAATACATGGAAAAATTTCTATTATATAGAGATAATACCTAGAAAATTTTCCATGTATTCACACTGTTATAAATAGAAAGGAGTAAAAATGTTTGCTGATGCATTCCTAGCGATAACAACATTCATTTTTGAGATTTTCGTTTACATTTTCAAAGCCAGTGTTCGGCCTTGGCGATATTGTTGCTCAAATGTGTTTAGGAAGGAAGTTAATTCGGCATTATCTGACAAACCAAAATATATAGTTTTCTTTCATATTTTTAGTGGCTTCATTTTGCTTATGTCAAGTTTAGGTATTGCATTTATATTGATTTATATTTTTATTCTTTCCCCCGAACCTGACCCTACAGAAGTAGAGAAATTACAGGAAGGAATAAAAAAAGTCTTTCTTGATACCATGAAAGAAGCAATTGAAAGCAACTAAGTAAACTTATAACAATTCGCTGGAGACATTGATATACGAAGGCTACTTATAAAATCAGATAAAAGTTTTTTTAGGAAAATATATGAATCAAACATCAAATGCAAAAAATACAAAACCAGGAACGATGTTGTTGGTTTTCACTATAGTGTTAATATTGATTAATACATTGTTGACTTTCATAATGGGTTCTGCAAAGGGGCATGTAAGCTTTGCGCTTATTGGATATATTTCTGGTGGTGTTTTTATAATTCCATTGTTGATTGTGCTAATTGCATCAATTTGGAAATGCAATCGAAACTATAGGTCGAGAACTAAAATATTTATGATCACATCAGTTGTAGTATTGTTACTAAACATTATTAGTTTTTTGGCACAAATCGCTGAGACTGCAAATATGTAAAGGCGATTTTTTGGATACGATTGGTGGCTGATCAGTTGTTAGGGCCCACATAGTTTTTCTTTTATTTCAGAAGAGAATAATTATGACAATATAAAGAATTACTAAAATTTATTTTATAACAAATCAGTGGAGCCAACCCCTCCGCCATTTGCGATTTGATTATTTTTAGACTCTTTGTTTATATTGTTTTTATATTATATTTTATTTGCCAAACGGGGTTGCTCACCTCAGGCGTTAGATTAAGAAAATAAATATGAAAAAAACATTGTTACCTTATTTGATGATCTTCCTGTTTTGCTTTATAGAGTATGCAAATGTAGGGAATGGTGGTGAACGATTGCAAACAATGGATAAACTTCATTTAAATAATATGCAAAAGAACTCTTCCTGGTTTATTGAGACAGCTATGGGCCAGTACTATGAGCGTAAGGGAAAAGATGTTTATGAGAGAAGACCAGGCGATCCTGGATGGCTAAAAAACTGTCCTGATGTTGTATGGATTTATGATTATCTGAAAATTCGGAGTTACGCCTATGGAGCACCAGAAATCGATCAAAAAAGAGTAATAGCTCGTTGCCGTCAAGCATTTGGCCGCTTTGATGTGTTTAATGAAACAGAGTGTTTTCTGCGAACTGAATATAAAGGGGAAATTTATGAGTACTGGGTAGTTAAGGAGTGGAAAACAGGTCTTTATGTACAGGCCAAATTTGTCATAGCGAAGGCTGCCGCTTTAAATAGTGGGCGCACCATCCTTCACACATCAGATCAGTTTTTTACGAAATACGAGATAGATAATGATTTCTCGGTTTTCTTTCCTGTTGATGATCTCAAAACGTTATACCACTTAAAAGCATGGTACTATCCTGATAATTTCAAGAACTCTGATCTGAAGGATTTCCAAGTATTTGTAACTCGTGAAAAGAAATATGAAAAGATCCCATGGCCGTAAAACACTTTTGGGAGTTCAGGAAGTAGGATGGAATAGTAATTATTAAAAATCTAACAAATAAGTGGAGCCAACCCCTTTATCTTGTGCGGTTTGATTACTTTTAGATTCTTTGATTGTCTTATTATTTTTCTATATTTTATTTGCCATACGGGGTTGCTCACCTCAGACGTTAGGTTTAATAGGACATAGCCCACGGGAACTCATCAAGATCTTGCTTTTGGTTAAAACAAGGAAATAATTTGAAAACCATAAATATTCTATCTTTAACTCAAGCATACAGCTCGCTTGAAGAAGAAAGCTACTATAACTTTTTACATCACTATGGAATAGATATTAAAAGCTATGAAGTTAATGATTTGTCGTCATTAACAAACTCATTGCACTCTCTTACAGATAGAAAAAATATTTTCAATGAGTTTTATGTGAGTTATAAAATACCCCAAATAGGAAAGGAATTTGATTTATTAAGAATCGGTGATGACTTCATTATCAATGTTGAACTCAAAAGAACTTGCACAGAAGAAAAAGCACAAAAACAACTTGTTAGAAACAAATATTACCTTAGCTCCATTGGAAAACCAGTATACAACTGGACTTTCATATCAGACACAAATCAATTATATTTTTTGAATTCTGACAACGCAACTCAGTTGGTTGATTTTTCACATTTGTCAAAATCTCTGGAGAACCAAACAACCAGTCATATCGAAGATCTGAACAAAATATTTAACCCTTCTGTCTATCTAGTGTCTCCATTTAACTCAACTGAAAAGTTCATAAGAGACGAATATTTCCTTACACATCATCAAGAAGAAATAAAAGGCCAAGTCATTAACGCCAGTCAAAATACTTCACAACCGTGTTTTATCTCAATTACCGGTAGCGCTGGAACTGGTAAGACCTTACTAATATATGACATCGTAAAAAATGTACTCGGAGCACAAAAAAGAGCTTTAATCATCCACTGTGGATACTTAAATGACGGACAAAACAAACTAATATCTCAATACAACTGGGAAATAACATCAATAAGAGACTATAGCAGATATAACTTATCTGCTTATGAAATGGTCATCGTTGATGAAGCGCAGAGAATTCGCCCTAATCAGCTTGAATCAATCGTCGAAGAAATTCGATCGACAAATGGAAAGTGCATTTTTTCATACGACAAATTACAAACACTATCCAGCCGGGAAGAGCTAAGAAACATAGACAACAAAATCAACAACATCAATTCTATAAGGACATACAAGCTAACCGAAAAGATAAGAACAAATATAGAAATAGCATCATTTATAAAGTCAGTCTTTGATGGGAGTAGAAATATCCCACAAAAAAACAGGGGCAACATTGAGCTAAACTACTTTAACAACCTTGATGATGCAAAAGAATTTCTTGATTCCTTAAATAATCAAGATTGGGAGGTTATCCGTTTTACTCCTTCGCAATATAACAATGAACACCATGAGCAGTATTCATCGGTCGAGAATAAAACATCACATGGAATTATCGGTCAGGAATTTGATAACGTAGCTGTCGCTATAGACGAATTCTTTTCTTACGCTCCAAATGGACAGCTCATATACAAAGGTGGCGCGTATTATCATCCGGTTAAAATGCTATTTCAAAATATTACGCGCACCATAAAAAAATTGAATGTAGTAATAATTAACAACAGCGAGCTATTAAATAGGTGCGTATCTGTCTTGCACTCATAATCTGTATAAATGTATTTAAAACACAAACCTAACAAGCGCATGAAGCCAACCACCAATATCTATGCGATTTAATATTTATTAAGGCTACCGCTTCAAGCCTCTCTTGCAAGTATTATGCACAGGTGGTGGTTGCTTATGCGTGACGTTATAACCTTAGAAAATTGATTAATAAATGAAACTCTTCATACATCTTAAAAATACCAGAGAAGATACCAAAGCCATAAAAGAGTCTTTGGAGAATTTTGACTGTTCAGTTGTTGTTGAAAACGACCAAGTTGTTATCATTACATCATCTCTTGTTGTTGGCGATATTGACTTGCTAAACAGCAATAATATATGGGAAGCAGGGCTTCGAATAACTGAATTTATTGATATTATAAATGGTGCTGCCATCGTAGAGGGGGTCATTTTAAACCATATTTCCTTATTAAAAGTTGTCTACGAAAATCCTGAAGGAAAACAGCTTATACTCGGTAATGTCGGCAGAATGGAAGGTATTCTTCCAGGTGTTCGAATAGATAAACCTGACATTTCAAAAATAATTCCTTTGGCACTTAAAGATGAAGCGGTTGCAAAAGCACTTAGACTATCTAGCCGTGAGCTAGACTGGGCAAATCTCTTTAGGATATACGAAGTAATAAAAGAGGATATTGGTAAATTCCCTAAAGACATTCATAGTATGCTAAATATATTCACAACTTCAGCAAATAAAAGTTCAATAGTCGGCGATTCTGCTAGACATGGAACGATAAAAGACAAAGGCAAGCCACCAAAAAAAATAATGTCATATCCAGACGCAAAATTTTTAATCGTAAAAACCTTAAGAGAATGGATTAATAATAAACTCGATAAGGTACAGGAGCGGGGAAAAAAGCTTGATTAGAAAAGACGGGGTTAAATTCATAGTCACCTCCTTAAGGAATAAATATATGAAAAATACAAAACCTGCTGTGTCAAAGTATGGAAAGCCAGTGTTGTTGGTGAATGGGATTTATAACAAAAGTATTGAGCTGACCGGTGAATACTCTTCCGGTTTGTTGGCCTCCCAGCCGGCCAGCTCATACTAGACGTTAGATATAACTTCCGCTCCAATAGGAAGAGGACTGACCCTGTTTCCGACCCGGAAGTTTCATGATCCGGGTTTCTCAAAATGGATACTCCAAACAAAACAGACAATATGAAATTAGACACAAAATGGATTATTACCGCTATCGTGATGCTAATAGTCGTTGCTGGTATCGGTAATTTAGCAATATGTGGTAATAAACATCCTGATGACGCAACTACTCTGAACAATCTGGCTCTACTGTACAGCACACAGGGTAAGTATGAAGAAGCCGAACCTTTGTATAAGCGATCACTGGAGATCAAAGAAAAATCCTTTGGCCCAGATCATCCTGATGTAGCAACTACTCTGAACAATCTGGCGGATCTATACAGACAACAGGGTAAGTATGAAGAAGCGGAGCCTTTGTATAAGCGATCACTGGGGATCAAAGAAAAATCCCTTGGAGCAGATCATCCTGATGTCGCAACTATTCTGAACAATCTGGCTAATCTATACAGCACACAGGGTAAGTATGAAGAAGCGGAGCCTTTGTATAAGCGGTCACTGGGGATCAAAGAAAAATCCCTTGGCCCAGATCATCCTTCTGTCGCAACTACTCTGAACAATCTGGCTCTACTATACAGACAACAGGGTAAGTATGAAAATGCCGAGCCTTTGTATTTACGTGATCTGGAGATCACAGAGAAATCCCTTGGCCCAGATCATCCTTCTGTCGCAACTACTCTGAACAATATGGCTCTACTGTACAACACACAGGGTAAGTATGAAGAAGCCGAACCTTTGTATAAGCGATCACTGGGGATCATAGAAAAATCCCTTGGAGCAGATCATCCTGAAGTCGCAATTAATCTGGTCAATCTGGCTAATCTATACAGACAACAGGGCAAGTATGAAGAAGCGGAGCCTTTATATAGGCGGTCACTGGAAATTTTCCGAAGTACATTCCCAAACGGGCATCCGAATATTGATGCATGTGAAAATGACTACGCTCGTTTGAAGCGGGCGATGCAAAGTGAACAAAGGGGTCAGGTCTTTAATCTTGATAATTAATTCTTTTCTAACAAAAGTATCGAGCTGACCGGTGAATACTCTTCCGGTTTGTTGACCTATCAGCCGGCCAGCTCATACAAACGTTAGGCTGTTTACATTGTACTGGAAAATAAGGGGTCAAGTCTGCTGTTGACTTATCTACTATAGAATGCTATGTTTCTTCTATGGCAAGACCTCTTAGAATACAATATCCGGGTGCCTGGTATCATATCATGAACCGGGGAAGACGAAGGGAAGATATATTCTCTACAAAAGATGACTATATTGCTTTCATTGAGGTTTTAAAGGAGGCTGTATCTTTATGGAATATTAATATAGTCGCGTATTGTTTAATGCCC
>JABHIW010000077.1 GCA_018670825.1 Candidatus Scalindua sp.
AAAAGAATTATTTTTAGATAAGAAAAATAGACAATCATGAGAGGTTTGTGGATTTGAAAAAAGTGTAACTCCAGTCTCCCTACGGGCTCCTTCCGTTACACTTTTTGTGTTATATTGTATATGGTTAATGCATCTAAAAAATAGCATAAAATGGTCTTGACAAACCAGTCCACCTTAGTGTTCTATAAGGGATGGAATGTCTTTTTTGTGTTTACTCAGCGGTGGAACTTCCAGTGTTTGAGCGCTTAACTTCTGGAACAATCTTTGACTTAGTTGTTTCTGCATTAAACTGATGTCTGTAGTAGTAACAATGATTCTTACCTTTGAATGTACTGGTGCGCTACCATCTATTCTTATAAATGTACCCGTTTCTATAAATTGCAAGAAATGTTCCTGAATATTTAAGGACATGTTTTCTATGTTTTTGATAATCAGAGTCCCATTATTTACCAACTCCAGACAGCCGAGTCTCTTCCCTCCTTCATCAGAGGCATAGGTAACCTTTTCCTTACCAAATAATTCAGATTCAATGTGATCGAATTGTCTTCTTTCATTATGGACGGGTATTCTTTCCTTCCGTCTCTCTCTTGGTAGTACCATTTCAAATACAGGGAATTTTGCCTTTACGCTGTCCATATGGATCTTTCTGGAAAGGATCTCTTTTCCTGTTCCGGGCTTACCGATAATGGTAACGGGTGCATCATTTTTTGAAAATTTTTCGGCTCCCTTGAAGACTCCCTGCATCCTTTTTGACTTCCAGATTACACCGCTATATTGGTATTCCTTTGCCTTCTGAAGGTATCGACTTAGAGCAATTTCATACTCTTTAAGATCAATACTTTTTATATTTTGCTTTTCAATCCGTTCGGCAAACAATTTGTTAAAATGTTTGTTAATCTGGGGGTTTTCTGAAATGATTTCATCAAAGTCAGTTTTTGTAATAAAGTAAAGAAGTGAATCTTCATTCGTTTTTACCGTAGCACAACAAGGTTCTCCGGTAAGTAGAGACATCTCGCCAAAGCATTTTCCACTGGGTATAGTCGCGATAGTGAAATCTTCGTATTCTGATTCGGACACAACTCGGGCGCTTCCTGATTTGATCAAATAGAGGCGACTCCCGGGTGACTCTTTCTTGATAACGATATTATCTTTGGCAAAGGCATGTATTTGGATCTTCTCAGAGATTTTTTCTAGTGATTCTTTAGAAAGC
This sequence comes from Candidatus Scalindua sp., assembly GCA_018670825.1. GTDB lineage: Bacteria > Planctomycetota > Brocadiia > Brocadiales > Scalinduaceae > Scalindua. Next base: position 1,211 of record JABHIW010000077.1, read on the forward strand.
TCTTTAAAGATAGAAATTTCCCCTAAGAATTTCACAATCTCTTCAGTCTCTTTTACAAATATTGTTGGTTTCTTTTCCATGATTTTTTACTTTTCTGTTAATACGTAAACACCATCCCAATTTTCCGGAGGAGGATCCTGTACGTAGATTTTGCATCTTTCTATATATGCCAGTGAAGGGCCATCATGAGGGTCTTTGTTCAACGCTTTTTGAAACATGGATATTGCCTTCTGCCACTCTTTTTTTCTATACATTTTCAGGCCGTCTTCATAAAGCTTTAATACCTCTCGTTTTGCCTCTTGTACTTCTCCTTTTCTATCAATGAGCTCGTATACTTTGACCGGTTTCTCTTTTCCGACAACACGAATCATATCCAGCTCTCTGGCTTCTATATGATCTTTGGCAAGTTCATAAGTACTTTCGCTTATCATGGTGTAAGTTCCATAATACTTATTAGCCGCTTCCAGTCTGGCTCCGAGATTAACTTCGTCACCAATTACCGTATATGAAAGCCTGTTCATTGAACCTACATTTCCAACAAGTACACGGCCCGAGTTCAGACCAATCCTGGCCTTTATCTGAAGCCGCCCTTCCTCTTTAAATTTTACATTCAGTTCTCGCAATCTTTTCTGATTATCAATAGTGGCCAGGCAGGCCTTTACCGCATGGTCCGGCTGTTCCAGTGGTGTTCCAAATGCGGCGACAATTGCGTCACCGATGTATTTGTCGAGAAATCCTCCATGGTCGAGTATCTGGTCTGTCATCTCGCTCAGATATTCATTAAGGAGTTCAATTAATTCTGCCGGTTGCAATTTCTCTGAAATAGAACTGAACTTCTCAATATCTGAGAAATAGACGGTGACTTCCCTCTCTTCGCCACCGAGTTTTATATCTTCGGGTTCTTTGAGAATTTCATGTACAACTTTTGGGTCCATAAAGTTTTCGAATGCGGATTTCACCCCTTTTCTCAATTTTTCTTCAGATATGAAACGATACAAAGTAATTGAAGAAAAACACAAAATTACAGTGACACTCGGATACGTTACATTCAACCACGTTCCGTCATTTATGAATCTCTCATAAACGTAATAGTTATACCCAAACCATAGTGATGTACTTGCCACTGCTCCCCAAATTGCGGGCAGTAGAGGTAGGAATATACCCAATGCAAGGCTAATACAGAGAATTGCGATTACATCTTGAAGCACTTCCCACTCTCCTCTTACCACAAATTTTTCATGTAAAATATTTTCTGTTACGGTAGCATGTTTTTCCACACCTGGTGTTTGAGATGAAAAGGGGGTAGCTATAAAATCTCCCAGGCCTGACGCGGTTGCACCGAGAAAAACTATTTTATTATTGAATGTGTCAGGAGGTATTTTTCCCTCTATGACATCACAGAACGAAAAATAGTTAAACGTGAATTCAGGGCCACAGTAGTTGATCATCATCCGGTTCCAACTATCTATGGGGATTTCAGTCTCCTTAAATATCAGCTTTTCTGTCAGCACCAGTTTCAACTCACCATAATTAATATTCTTATAGACTCTGGCGACCTGGACACCGAGTGGGGGATAAAATTCATTTTCAAAGTGAATAGCCATATACTCACTCCTGACGATTCCGGAATAATCCACGTTCGTATCCACAAATCCCTGATAAGTTACCCACTCCGCAAATGGATCAATCATGTTGAGGACTCCAACTGCCCTCTTTGGTCGATAAAGCGCCAGTAGATTATTCATTATTTCTTTTCTGTTTGTTGAGGTTAAAACCGTTAGCTCACTACCATCAGAACTCTTCTCTTTACTTTTTATATCACCTCCTGCCAGGACCGGGAAATATGCGGACTCTTTCAGCAACTCTTTGCCGGTAGCGGAAACCTCTTTTCCCGTAAGGTCGGAAGTGTCTCCTTGTACCGTATAAACAAAATCAATCGCGGAAATAATATCCATTCCATTATCTACCACAGCCCTTTTAAAAGCCTCTTTGAGCTTGGTATCTTCATCAAACCGTTTTCTTTTTTTATATAATGAAGACAGTAATTGCTCTTTTTCAGCCCCTTCCGGCAGATTCTTCCAAATCGTCGAATCATTATACTCTTTAGTTAATGTGTCAAATGCCTTCAAAATGCCATCGTTTTGTGTCTCAGAGTATATAACATCCAGAGCAAGAAGCCTTGCTTTCTCCTCTGTTATCTTATCAACAAACTCCGCGATATAACGTCTTGGCCACGGATAACGTCCCAGCTTCTTTATGCTCTTTTCATCTATTGAAACTATTACAATTTCGTTGCCAGGGTCACGTTTTCCTCTAATCTGAAACCTGACATCCACGGATTTCTGCTCAATGGCCTTGAAGATTCTCAGCGCCTTAAACGTATCACGGTCTTCAAGATTATAGATTACTATTACGATGATGAAGGTAAGGATTGAGATCAGGATTGAAGTAACTTTTGTTCCTGGTTTTAGAACTTTTAAAAACGAGGGAAACAATTTCATATAATTAGTTCCTTATAATATCTTGACGACATACAGGCTATGTATTCGTTGTACACCAAGACGAAAATCCTGTCAGGCGGACTTGAACTTATGAATCAGTGAATTATATAGGGATACTATATCGATTTCACATAAAAACTAAACTTCCTTTTAGAAATAACTGAATAGTTTCGCTGACCATTATGCTATTTTAGTGTTAAAGTATGCGATTTTGCATTGATAGAAGAGAATAATTATAGAGAATTTTGAGATGAGTATATTGCCGCACATTCTGCACCTGTGCGAGAAATAGGCTCTTCAATTTGTATTCCCTGCTTAAAAAGCAGACTAGTTGGCAGCGAAGCTATACACGTAGCTGACAACACGTAACATACTGCTTATCTGCCTGGATGTCTTTGCCTCTATTAATTTTCAGTTGCAGTTTTTCAACGCTATGATTTTTACTCTGTTATTTATCGCTTCCAAATCTGTCGTTTCCGCATGTTCCCCGCTAAAGTTTATCCTCGTGCCCGCCCGGATAAATCTGCTCGGGTGTGATAAAAACCACGCATATAAATTTCTAACCGGACACTACTGATTTTCCCTAAACTTTTTACACATTCTGTCGAAAATAACAACGATCACATATATTTAATATTATTAATTTATAAGTAACGGTTTATTAAATGCAGCAATATTAGGTTAAGACCGATAGCAACTGTGTGCAAAAGTTTTTTGAGTGTACCATGTAATCTAAGTAAAAAACAAAATAGAGGCTTTTGCACTTGACTGATGAAATGAGGAATTGTATGGCCGCGCAAAAGAAAATTCTAATATTGGCTGTTTTCGCGATCTTAAGCACTCCTTTAATGGGCGTTTCTGGTACTCATTCACCAGTTCCTCCACCTGCTTCTCATTTTTCTTCTTTCGACCACGTGGGCGTTTCGATACAGAAAACCCCTTACGATGAACGATATAAGAAGATTGAGAAAACTTTAGGAACAACATATAAAAAGGTCGAAGAATATTTGAAAATGGCAAGCAAGTTTAAATACAAGGAGGAGGCGGCAGGTGTAGACAATTGGCAACTTCCATTCGAAACCGAAAGATTAGGAACTGGGGATTGTGATGATAAGGCGGTATGGCTCTATTTGAAATTGCTTAAAGATGGAGTTGATAATGTAAGATTGGTTTTGGGAAACTACAAGAAGGGTGAGCTTAGTGTTCATATGTGGGTCAACTGGTACCAGGGAGGAGAGGTCTATATCCTTGATCCAACTATAGATAATGGTATACGGACTGCTGCACAATATTCAAATAAATACTATCAGCCTTTTTATTCATTTCATAAAGATAAAAGGTGGAAACATAACACATAACTGTCGACCTTCATGATATTGTCCTTCCGCTTAGCTATTAGGTTTAGCACTCATCACCTAATATTTGCCAACGAAGTTCTGTCCTAAAAATTTAACCCCTATGCGTTCCCTGCCTATTTTACATAAAAACGAAACTTCCTCTATAGAACCAATTGGGTAATTTGACCCACATTTGCTCCATTTTCTCTATTTACTAAATTACCTAGCCTGTAGTTTCTAAAATCGGTTATTTATACAACATACGAAACCGTTTAAACTTACAGACATTTTCGGAGAAAAGTGTTGAATAGATAAAGGGTTGGCATGTTAAATGCTATTACACTTATTACGTTTTACAAAAGATAGCAATTTTGGTACTTCTTTTGTATTATTGCCTGACTGCAAAACAGGCAGTAAGGCTTAAGGATAAAGGTGTAGTTTAAAGATTTGTAACATAACGATATCCGGAACTTACCGGAGGCGAACTTGAAATGAGTATAGGCTCAAAAAATTTATTAATCCTGTCAATCTTCATCACATTTACTTACACGTACACTCTTCCAGTGTATGCAAAAAATGTGCAACAGTTGGATGTGACTATTAATGACACAAAAGGTGATATCGAAATTATGCTTCCCAATACATTTGAATGGGTACCGGCGCCTGCAGAAGGGGGTGTCATGTTTTCTGAAGGGACCCAGATTCGTACCGGTCCATTCTCTCGTGTATCCCTTGTCTTTGCAGATAGCAGCATTGTAATTGTAGACTCGTTTACCTACATGACTGTTGAAAAATTCTTCAAATCGGGGAATGTCGTAACTACCCGGTTAAATTTAATCGTTGGTTCAATCGTAAATACCTTAAATGACGGTACTCAATATGAAAGTGATTATAAGATAGTAACACCTTCTATTACAACATCACTGAATCGTGGTGAAATTAAAAAAGTAGTATCCGGAGCAATGTACAGTGATACGGTAAGGACCGGTTACAAAAACAAAGAAAAGAAAGAGAGTACAAAAAAGAAGGGCACCGGCTACAAAAAGCAAAAAAGTGCTGGACAAATAGCCCTGGAGCAACAAAGCCAGAGAGAGTCTTCAGCTAGATAAGGGGTAAGGTCTCAACATTTAACAATCAGGAGATTTGCAAATTGTTCGAAATGGATTATACGGCAATACCCTAGCCAAGAAAAGATATGATGAAAAACTAGAAAAAATAAAGAGAGTGAATGTTAAATGATGAGACCTTACCCCTTAAAAAATCGTGATAAAATATGCCTGGCAACTCTTTTTCTGATAATTGGCCTTGCGTTTCTATTTTCCCCTCAAACGCTGTTTGCTCAGGAGGAAAGGGTAGCAGTGGTATCCCAATATAATGGCGAGGTAAAGGTCCAGCATAACGGAGTATGGAATACCGTGGCCAGAGTCGGTAACAGAATAAGGAACTCATCTGTCTATAATGGCGACACAATCGTAACCATGCCCGGCACCAATGCCGATCTGGTTTTCAGTGACAATACAACGGTGAAGGTAGAGGCGGATACCACACTGACTGTTTCCACAAGGAAGATTACGGCAGCAGACAGGGCAAAGGGAGGTTTTGTGAGGAATGTAGCAGGTACTCGGCAGGAAGTTGTAAGAAACGTTAATGTAAAGGTGGGGAAGATATGGGCCAGCATAACGCCCAGTAAATCGATTTTAACTGAGTTTGAATCGCCTACAGGTGTAGCGTCCGTAAGAGGCACGGTACTGACCTTTGCCTTTCTCGGGGGAGTTACGGGTATCGATTTAATTCACGGGTTACTGGACTTTATGAGCGCGATAAACGGCGTAGACATTTACTTTGATTCGGGTGATGCGCTGAACATTTCCGAGACAACGGACGGAAGGACGCAAGTGGATGTAGCGTCAGGTGATATAATATTAATTACCAGTGAGGGTACGATAACAATTGAAGACGGTGGCTCTCTTGATCTGTCAGTAAATCCTGATACGGGTGAGATAACGGTTAATTCAACGCAGGGTAATGTTACCATAACTACTTCAGACGGTACGACAACTCCTGTTGTATCTGGAGATAGTCTGGGGACGGCAGGTAGTGATAACAGCGACGGAGGTGATGGTGGTAACGGTGGAAATAATGGTTCGGGAGGATCCGGTAATTCTGGCGGGAGCAACGGTCCGTCTACTAATCCGGATCCATTCTTTGGAACTACACCATCTCAATCAAATCAAACACAGCAGGAATCAAGTACAGATACTACATCAGGTTCTACAAGCAATACACTTGCAAGTGAATTTACAGATGATTTTAGGAGTGGTGGGTTTACAACTCCACAAACAGCAGGTTCTGATGCAATAATTAATGGAAGTGATGATTGGAATGACACAACCAATGCCACCGTAAATACCAGTTTTGAGGGTATCGGAGCACATGATGGTGATTCTGAAAATAATTTTGCCATAATCTCAACCTCAACTGGAAGTGGCGATACTGTCAATGTTTTTGGTGACAAGTTCGATTTAAACACTATTAATGACTTTTACAAAAGTCAACTAGGTGTGACATCCACTATTCTCCCAGCCGAGGGGGATCTAAACACTTACAATCTCACAGGTGTTGACTTGCTGTGGGCGGTACAACCTGGCAATGATTATACCCTGGCAGAACTTAACACAATGCAATCTTTTCTTGATGACGGTGGCAGGATTATGTTTATGGGTGAGCACGGCACTTTTGCTCCAGCAGAAAATACCAGGATAGGTAGCGCGATATCAAGCCTTGGTGGTAATATGTCTATTACGAATACTGTCAAAGACGGCGGATTCCATGACGCAACTAGTGCGAACGGACAAATTCTACCGAATAAAACCCTTACTGATGGTGTGAATACTTATAATTATGCTGCTTTTGCCCCTATAAACGTCAGTGGTACGGCGGAAAAGCTCATTCTGGGTACGGAAAATTCTACGATGCTGGCTCAACAACAAATTGGTTCAGGGAATGTTTTCGTTATGACCGACCAGAATACCTGGGACAATGTCAATTCGGCATCAAATGACAATAACGTATTTTTTCAAAATCTATTATATAATTCGCCTGTATCGTCCGGTACTCTGCGGAAAGATTTCGTCTTTACTCAAAAGGGAGAGCATCTCCTTGAGTTCAAATATAACTATGCAACAATTAACGGTGATGGCAGCACAAGCAGCAATATAAAAGCGCATATACATAACGGTGGAACGACTATAACCCTTTCTCTAGACTTGGATACATTATATGCCATAAGCGGCAACGATGATGGTTTTGAAACCCGCTGGATGCAATTTAGTGATAAGTTTGATCTGGAGGCAGGAGCGACATCGGTTGATTTCCATGTGGAACTCAGTGATAGTATGACAAGTACAGATGCTTTGCTTATAGACGATTTCTCTGATCCTTTAGTCGAGAGTTATGAAGAGACTCCAGCCCCAAGTACGGATTATCTGCTTACGTTTGCCAGGATGATGCGCGATAATATTGACGTTCAAAGTGAGGATGAAACCGATCAACCGGAGTACCGGACATTCGTCGATGACATTGACGAGGTCATTGATAACATAGCAAGTGATCCAAGCATGCTAAGTATTAAGGATCGGTTCGATGATTTATCGGCCGCAAGAAATAATCTTATTGAACATGAACCGATAAAAGAATCAAGGCAGCATTTTTCTATCGCCCATCATCTTTTAACTTCAAAAATAATTGCTGATGACAGCGTCACGGTAAACCATCCTGATATCGAAAAAGAAATTGATACGGCATTGGCCTTTATGACAGAACACATAAACGACTTTGGAGAAACTCAGGACCATATAGACATAAATTCACAGATTGACAGCATAAAGACGAAGGTAGGTACGCTCCGTAGCAATATTTATGATACCTCCGTTGCAGCCTCGATAAAGAGCGAAGTACAGGAGGCATTTTGTGATGTCATTGACCACACGATCCACAGCGACACTATAGAAGGAGCAAACCCATTCCACTTCTGCCACGGCAACATGGACGAGGGCGGGTAATTAAGGGGGTCATAAGGGGTCAACAAAATTAATGTTAAATGTTGAGACCTGACCCCTTTTCCTTTTAAGGGATTTCGAAGCCCATATTCAGGTTTTCCCTTATTGTCGTTTTATGCCGGTTTATGTACAATATACAGTTAATTGGAAATAAATAACTTTATATAATACTGCCGTCGTGATGAAAAAAGCTATTTGTACAATTTCGTATTTATCAACATCAATTTCAGCAACACCGAATCACGCATTAATTCCAACAAATATATCGCGTTTCAGAGTTTCTCAAACGCTTCAAATACAATCATCAAATTTTCTTATTCTTATTAAATTTACGTATAGGAATTCCAATGATTTTCTCTGTCATTCCCGCTCAACAGATTGCCTGTCCGAATAGGTACAGGCGGGCGGGAATGACAGAGAAAGGTTAAAATTTTTTGCTTTTGTATAAGTAGTGGTAGTAGGGTGTTCTGCGACAGATGATAATTATGATCGAACTTAATCAACGCTTTGTTTAGTCAGTTAAACCAATCAGCTCATGGTTGCTCTTAGTAAAACAAATATGATGATTCGACGTAAGTCTATAAAAAACCGTAGTGAGATATGCCTGTCAATTCTTTTTCTTGTCAGCATTGTACTTCTATCCACTCCTCAAACACTGTTTGCTCAGGAGGAGAGAGTTGCAGTGGTATCGTCATTTGACGGAGAGGTCAAGATACAGCACGGCGGGGTATGGAAGACCGTAACCAGGATAGGCAACAGGATGAAGAATTCTGCCATCTATAGCGACGATACGGTTGTAACCACGCCCGGTACAACAGCAGTCCTTATCTTCAATGATAGTACCCGCCTGGAAGTAAAAGAAGATACAACAATGACTATCTCTGAGAAACAGATAGTCGAAGAGGTAGCACACCAAGGTTACGTTGCTAATGTATCCGGTGCACCAAAGAAAGAGATAGTCAGGAACATTAAAATAAAGGCAGGGGGATTGTGGGCCAGCGTAACTCCCAGCAAATCGGTATTGACAGAATTTGAGACGCCTACCGGTGTGGCATCGGTAAGGGGAACGGAGCTTTCGGTAGATTATGACGCGACAACCGGTATTGCTGCCATAGACCTGGGCAAAGGTAAAATCGTATACGTGAGTCCTGGCGAAGACGCGGTCTTTGATATGGGCGGTGGCGATGTCGTTCATGTTGCAGTTCCGGAGAGTGGAAGTGGAGTAGCGCTAAATGTTGTATCCGGTGATATTGAGGTAAATACTCCTGCGGGAGATGTTGTTAATATGAATACGGGTGATGGGGTAGAAGTGAGTTCATCGGATACAGGTGATACGTCGGTGGCGGTAACAGCTACAGGTGATGACGGAGGCGTTTCTGTAGAGACCGCTGCGGGTAATGTAGAGATGGATACCGGTGACGCGGTAGAAGTAGCTTCGACGGATTCAGGAGAAGCATCGGTGACGGTAACGGCAACCGGAGATGACGGAGGAGTTACGCTGGAGACCAGTGAAGGTACTTTGACGATTGGTGATGCAGGTTCTCTTGAAGTAGCAGTAGATCCTGGCACGAACGAGATTACGGTAACTGAAACGGTGGGTGAGGTTACCATAACAACTGAAGACGGCACTACTACTGATGTTGGTATTGGTGATGGCGTTGGAACGGTGACAACGGATGTGTCTGAAGCCATAGAAGGTGGAGCGGGCCCTGGCGCGCAGGGAACGCCGGCAGGTGGTGGTGGAGATGGTGGAGGCGGTGGAGACGGCGGAGACGGCGGAGACGGTGGAGACGGTGGAGACGGTGGAGACGGTGGAGATGGCGGAGATGGCGGAGATGGCGGAGACAGAGGAGACAGAGGAGATGGCGGAGACGGAGGAGGTGTAGGCGGAGGTGGTCAAAGTCAAAATGATCTTGGTTCTCAGAACCAGGATAACGCAGATAATAATAATAACTCAAACCAGGCCCCCGTTGCTGAGGATGATAGTTTCGATATGTTCGAAGGTGGCACGCTTACAATCCAGACAGATGAAGTGCTTGATAACGATAGCGATCCCGATAATGATAGTTTAAGTGTCAGTACATTTGATGGTACAACAACAATGGACGGGTCGGTAGTCACCGGAAGTTTGAGATACACACCACCACAGATTCTTAACAATAATGGAACATACACTCTTGATTTTTACGGAGAGGATAGTTTTACCTATACAATTGCAGATGGCAATGGTGGTACGGCTGTGGGCACGGTAAATGTTAATGTCCTTCCGGTAAATGATATGCCGGATTTCACCAAAGGTAGTGACCAGACGGTAAATGAGGATTCCGGTGCTGGAGATGTCACTGGCTGGGCGACTGGTTTCGACCCTGGTCCTGAGAATGAGTCTGAACAGACGCTCTTTGGCTTTAATGTTGTGAATAACACCAACACTGACCTCTTTTCTGTACAGCCATTTATAGATGCAAATGGAAAGCTGACGTATACGCCTGCCGCTGATGCGTTTGGAGAGGCTACGGTAACGATGAATGTGCAGGACAGTGGCGGCACGGAAAACAATGGAGTGGATACA
>JABHIW010000150.1 GCA_018670825.1 Candidatus Scalindua sp.
CCAGATTTTTGTGCAGGTTGTTCTCCGTTGCCTTTACCACCAACCTGCATCGCTAATATATCGATTTGTTCTTTCATTGTTTGTGCCTGTGCGGCTAATTCCTCACTTGCTGATGCAGTCTCTTCAGCGTTTGCTGCTGTCTGCTGTGTCACCTGGTCCATCTGATGTACCGCACTGCTAACCTGAGTTATACCCTCGGATTGTTCCGCAGACGCTTCTGTTATCTCTTTTGTCAGAGCTGAGGCCTTCTTTACGTCCTTAACAATATTTGCCGTATCTTCTTTGCATTTAGCAGCAATCATAGTCCCGTTATCTGCTTTTTTAATACATTCACCTATGAGAGTTGTAGTATCTTTTGCGGCATTTGCTGTCTTTTTAGCAAGACCGCGTACCTCTTCAGCCACAGCGGCAAATTTCTCACCGTTATCACTTGCACGGGCCGCCTCCACTGCTGCATTGAGTGCCAGGAGATTAGTCTGAAATGCTATGGTCTCTATATCCTTGATACCCCTGACAATTTTTTTTATGTTTTGCTTAAATTTTTCATTATCGTTTGTTTCACTTTCAAACTCATCTGCAATGGCGGCACAACTTTCTACTATGACCCTGGTCTCCTTTGCTGCAGCCGTACTCTTATTTGCAAGATTTCTCACCTCTTTTGCAACCACAGCAAAACTATTTCCCTGCTTAATGATCTGAGCTGTGTCATTTCCCGCTTTATACGACAAAGTACTTGTCTGAGATGCTATGCCGTCTATTATTTTTGTAATCTCCGCAATCTTTTTGCTACTTGCAGTTATCTCTTCCATTGAATTGCTCACTTCTACAGCCGCGTTATTACCTTCTTCTGCGGCAGTAGTACACACATCTACCAGTTTTGACGCCTCTTCTGCATTATCCGCGTTTTGTTTCGTCATGGAGGACATCTCTTCCATGGATGCCGATGTCTCTTCCAGAGAAGATGCCTGCTCTGACGAACCCTCTGCAAGGGACTGGCTTGAACTGGATATCTGCTCCGACGCAGCAGATACTTGGACAGAACAATCAGTCAGACTTGCAACCATTCTTTTAATAACATTAGTTACCCTGCCTGTAATCCTGAGAACCAGAATACTCAATCCTATAATAAGAACCAGGAGGACAGCTGAAATCATCATCATCCGCTTCCCTAAAGTAGTCGACGCTCTGAGAGCTTCCTCCTTATCTATTTCTGCCATAATCGCCCAATCTACGCCTTTAATTCCTAACGGTGCATAGGCACTGAGGACCGAAACATGCCTGTAGTCCTGAAAGATCTCTACATTGGCCTCTCCTGAAATGGCGGCTTGTGTCCCTTTGGTTTCTATCTTCTGCAAAAGGATGGTACTGTCCTTAGCCTGGATAATGTTTAAAAGACTCTCATCCACGCCCAGTCCTGCCATCTGTGCATGATAGCCTTCTTTATCTTCAATAAGAAAACGCGACTGACTTCTCATGGTATAGTCACTACCGATAATATATGTTTCTCCTGATTCTCCCAGGCCTGAGGTTTTCCATTTATGATTATTGGTCATGACCATGTTAATCCTGTCAATAGGCATCTGGAAGATCAGGACGCCTACTTTTCTCTGGTCATCAAAAATAGGTGATGCAATGAAGCTCGCGGCACTTTCATAAGAGGGAGTATACGGCGCAAAATCAACTAATTTGACGAAATCCGGGCTTGTACTCTTATTTGCTTCCCGGAAAACCTTTCCAAGATTTGTATCAGCGTATGGCCCATCTATAAGTGAGGTGCCGTAATCTATTTCCTTAAAAACCGAATAGACGATTTTCCCACTATCCGGGTCGACAAGAAATATATCATAAAAACCGAACTGTTCTTGATATTCCCTGATCCTGTGGTGATAATAGCCGTGATGATTGCTATACGTGGATTGATCGTCTGCGAAATCCAGTTTGTATTTTTCCCCTAATACATAGTCATTTGATCTAATGTAGAAAGTTTGTAACAGAACAGAATCGTTATCGAGCCGATCAAAATACTTGTCTATATCAGGATCCAACCCATTATTCAGTTTTTTATATTCTTTTGTAAAATCCCTTGTATAGTAAGTTTTTAAAGCTATACGATATCTTTTTAACTGAGAGTCATCTATTTCATTCTCTTGACGAAACTGCTTAAAAGAGGTCTTGAGCTCCTCCATCGCATTGATAACCGTCTGATTTTTTGAATAAGCAGTTATCTGTTTCTCAATATTAGAGAAATACTCCTCTACCTGTTCCTTCTTGGTTTCCCTTATGGATACGAGTTGTTTAAAGGCCTGTTCCTTTAATGCCTTTTTCGCTGTTCTCTGGCCAATAAATCCGGATATTCCCAATGGAACCAAACCCGCTATTAAAAACAGTGCGATTACTTTCGTGCTCATCCCAATCTTCATTTTTCTCTCCTCTCCTAAGGTAAGAATTGATGTTAGTATGGATGCTATTTCGATATATTAACTGCATTAATAAAGTAGTACCTGCTTACATGCATAGCTTTATGACCAATTGATTCATAACGATGAGCAGAGTATTGTCACTTTATTCGCAAAACTAATACCTAAAGGCCTGGATCAATTGCGTACTATTTGGATCTCTATAGAACATAAAATAGAAACTGGTACTTAACATGTTGGAATTACTGCACTTTAGAAAATAAAATTATATAATTCCCTGATTTTGTTTTTTTGTATGCTCTTGAATATCCTCCAAAACAAGGTCGTTACAAAACTTATCGGATTGAATTTAAAATTCTTTATATTTTTTTCAGAAAAAACAGTTGATATCTGCCACTAACTGTATATTTTTCCATCCTACCAATAAACGAGAACTATATCAATCTCTCATAAGCGCCTAATTTATATACAATTATGGCAAATAAAAATTATACCAGCCTATCTTGATTTACCAGGACTACAAAAGAAATCGACGAAAGATTTGTTAAGAAAAAGTGGCGCATATTGCACATTTATAGTCTGCTGAAAAAAGTGGAGTGACAAAAACGAAAAGGAGGAACATGATGTTAAGAGCAAAACATAAGGATAAAGTATAGAATTGAACTCCCAAAATACTAATACTAAGCGGTATAGGATGGATTAGGGAAGAAAGGGACGAATCCACAATAATAAAGATTGAATCCCACAAACAAAGATCGAAGGTGGGTTCTCCGTGTGGAATAATATAGTAGCTCTACTCCAAAGGACTACAGCGACTACATTTGTAGAGCCGCTCGAACCTGAAACAATGACGCCCGTCCCTGCTGTTAACTGTTCTAATAATAGTAATTATCGTTTTGTCGGGTTCGCTATTGCTTAACCCAACCTGCTTCATTAACCAAACTGCAAAGTTATGTCCTTATAAGCTTGCCCTTTATTGAACACTTTACAGGCTTCAAAAGTTCTTCGAAACAAAGTGGTTTGCTAAGGCAGGCAGTTACAGGAGTCCTCAGAGATTGAATCTGAGTTTCTGAAAGCGGAACATCTGCTACCAGTATGATTGACATCTCTTTTGCATTATCCGGCAACTCTTTAATAATTCCCATTGCATTGCTTCCAACCGAATCAATATCTGCAATCAAGAGATCGAACTTTATACATTTCAGTATCTCAATAACAGTCTTAGTATCAGGAACATAGTTACACTCATATCCTTCAAGACGCAACAAATCGATTATTGGCAATAGCAAAGTTTCATCATCATTATTGGCAATAAGAATTCGACCCATATTCAACATTTTACAAAATCCCTTTATAGAAAATAAATTTGAAGATTACTTTTCAGTACTTGATAGAAACAGAAAAAGATGTAAATCTATTTTGTAATCTTTTATGTAATTGACATCGACAGGTTAGTTTTCTTCAAATGATATATTTGTATTAATCCAATAACTCCATAGCGATCCTATCCTCTCAACAAACTCGTCAAAAGAGAGAGGCTTTACAATATACTTATTAGCCCCATTTTTATATGCTTTTGAAATGGTGTCCTGATCAGAACTTGTGGACAAGAGAACGACAGGGATTGAGGAATACCTTGAATCATTCTTCAAAATTTTAAGGACACTTATTCCATCTACCTTCAGCAACTTAAGATCTAATTAGGCCAGATCAATTCGAGAACATCTACCATTACTACCCTCAATATCTGATTGTACTGCTTGATTAGAGAGATCTATTCCCTGAACTATCTTTTCGGTACAAGTTTTTATAAAGCCATCAGTACTAAAATCAATAATTCTCAGTATTGTCCCGGTTAGATTTTTGCGTGTAGCACGTAGGGCAATCCTTTAGATTTGCTTTTGTGCATTAAGCGCAAGGCTAAAGCCTCGCCCTACGTATCTTCCGACAGATCGGGTATAAAAACCGTACACGCAAAAACATAACCGGACGCTACTGAATAATTCTATTTTTTTCTCATCCAGGAACATGTGGATATGTTCCTGCGGCTAACTCTAATTGATCAAAGATGTTTTGTTCAATCGTTCTTTTAACATAGAAATAACAAACGGCTATCGTAATGCTTGCAGTTAAAATTGAAGGTAGTAAAAACCAGGATAACATTCTTTTTATTATCGTCATTTTTGTTATTTCGTAGAAACAGGGAACACAAATCCTCCTTAATAAAACATTCTGGAAAAATCTGGATGGAAGAAATTTTGGAATTTTGTAAAAAATCTCTATGCAATCTGTCCCTCATCACCCTTAATCTTATTAGAGAACTCGCTTATTATAGATCCTACATCTTCTTTGTTAAGCCACATAAAGTCTCCTTTTGAGAAAGGAGAGTAAGGAGAAGTCGAGATATTCGGTTTAAAATATCTCAATCATACATCATGGATTGTGCAAATTTTATTTAAGGCCATTCTTCCTGAAACATTCAACATACTTTTGATCGGTTCCCTGAATATGATTAACCAGCCACCGCTTTAAGTATTCCAGTATTTCATTTAAAATTTGATAATTACCGCTAGTTACTATTTTAAAATAAGAATTTGCTCTATGTACAAAGTCGAGGTGTTCTTCTTTGTGGTATTGATATTCCGGGTAGCAAAATTCTACCATATAGGATTCTTCATCCCTGAAATGATTCCATGCATAATCAATTATTTCACGTAACACTTCCTCTATTTTTTCCGGATTATTATCGTGTTGCTTAGCAACAATAACCTTATTAATAATATCAATAAATTCTTTGTGTTTTTCATCAATTACTGATATGCCCACACTATGTTCTCCGTTCCATTCAATCATTTTTAATACAAGTCTAAGGGTGACAGAATATGTCTGTAAAATTACGGATAACTCTTTAATTACCTGTTGAATTGTTAAGCTTGTGCTTTACTAAAAAAACGGCGAGTTTTCTATCAATGACTAATATGCGGTTGAGGAGCCAGGAGAATTCGGTTTAAAACATCTCAATCATACATCATGGATTGTGCAGGTCTTTATTTATTGTCCCAATGCGGTCATTCCCTCATGTTTTTAGCGGGAATCCAGGATGGACGAACCGCTCTAGATTCCCGCTAAAAGCCGTGCGTGGAACAAGTTATTCCGCAATCAGAAATCCTCAATTACCGGCAATCTCTTCAACCATCTCTAATTCTTCTGATGATAGTACCGTATCTATATCCAACAGGATGATTATTTTCTCCTTAACCTTGCCAAGCCCCATGATAAAGCTTGTATCTATGCCCTGCCCGAAACCTGGTGCGTCTTCTATCTCACCACCTCTGATGTCTGACACCTCTGATACACTATCAACTATGATTCCTATCTGCGTGTTGTTTACTTCTACCACAATTACACATGTTTCCTGGGTATGTTCCTCTTCCTGCATTGAAAACTTCAATCTCAAGTCTATTACGGGAATGACCTTTCCCCTTAGATTAATGACCCCTTTCATGTAATCCGGTGTCTGTGGCACGGTTGTAATATCCATAAGCCCGATGATTTCTCTAACCTTGAGTATCTCGATGCCATAGACTTCATTACTTAAAATAAATGTCAGAAATTTTCCCTCTAGTGCTGATGTGTCTTTTCTCTCTGCAACTGCTTCCATTTTTTTCTCCTTCATTTGGTTATAAAAGTATCCTGTTTCCTGCCGTTCCTACCTTCCTGAGAGGTTTTGATTTATGTTGCGCCATATCACAGGGCCTTTTATCGTTTTACTTTTTATTAGTTGCCCCTCACCCACTAAATAGGAGAGGAGGGCGAGGGGCGCCATCAAAAGCCATGGGTTATGTTCCACGGACTTTTAACAATAAATTTTATGTAGAGTGGATTCATTCCTTTGATTCCGCAATCCGCTATCTAAAATCGAAGTCTGTAGCTAGAAGTCATTCATATGCTCGCTATGTCCCATAATCCTGTCTTCACCCAGTGGTATTAATGCCTCAGGTGCTGTTGCACCGTTACCGTTACCGTTACCTTTTACATTGATAGTTTTCGGCATGTGTAAAACTCTCCTGGTACTCAAAGGCGGTTCCTGATAAGTATGCAATCCCTCATCAACACTACCACCAACCATTGCCGATAGTATCGCAACCTGTTCTTTAGTGGTTTGTGCCTGTGCTGACAGTTCTTCACTTGCCGATGCCGCTTCCTCTGCATTCGCAGCAGTTTGCTGTACAACCTGGTCCATCTGTTGCACTGCCTGACCTACCTGACCAATCCCTTCGGATTGTTCTGATGACGCATTCGCTATCTCCTTCGTGAGGTCAGTCACCTTCTTGACATTGGTAACAATTTCCTGAAGGGCTTCTCTACCTTTACTCGCAACCTGTGCCCCATTTCCTGCCTTAGCAACACAATCATCTATCAGCGCTGTAGTATCTTTTGCCGCAGTAGCACTTCGCTGGGCAAGGTTACGCACCTCTTCCGCAACAACGGCAAAGCCCTTCCCGTGCTCACCTGCACGAGCAGCCTCTACTGCCGCATTGAGAGCCAGAAGATTAGTCTGGAATGCAATACCGTCTATCACCTTGGTAATTTCAGATATCTCCTTACTGCTTTTGTTTATATCCTCCATTGAATTGGTCATCTCTCCAACTGCCTTGCTACCGTTATCTGCTGCAGAGCTGCATACGTCCACGAGTTTTGCAGCCTCTTCGGCATTATCAGCATTCTGCTTTGTTACGGATGACATCTCTTCCATAGATGCAGAGGTTTCCTCAAGTGAAGACGCCTGTTCTGAAGAACCCTGAGCAAGGCTCTGACTGGATTCTGATATTTCTCTAGCAGCAGAATCCAGTTGTGTAGACGCCTCAGTCAGTCCCTGTATAACTTTCTTAAGAGGCCCGGTAATTGAACGTATTATTAAAAATGCAACCAATGCGGAAATACCAACACCGGCCGCAAGCAGTATCCACTCCAAGGTCATAAGAAAAGCTGAAAAGCCTTTTGCTTTTGTTGCGTCAGCTGCCATTAGTTGCTGTTGGCTTGCAACCATACCATCAAGCTGCTCCATTATCACACCGGCAGTTGGTGCGGCCTTTGTTCCCAGCCACAAATTTGCCATATTCCATGCTTTACCTCCTCTGATCTCGAACATCTTTGGAGGTATTGGGGCGAATATCTTTCTGGCACTGCTGAATGCAGCGAATGCATCAGCCTGTTCAGGTGTAAAAAGTTCGGCATTGTCTGAAAGATCACCAAACCTTCTTACATTCTTGGCCCATAATTTATCAAATTTCTTTTTAAACTTCTCATCTCCGGAGAGCAGATACGCGCGTATGCTTGCAAGGGACAGGCCGGTAGTACCACGCACGTCTGCCATCATACCAAGCATTGCCTTTCTCTCTTCTGTTGCTGCCTGATCTGCCTCTAGATCGATCAGCCTGGTTATGTTGGTTACCATTATCGCTGCCTGTGGCGCGGCCTCTTCAAACAGTATCTTGACAGCCGGTGTATTATCCATGGTCTGTGCAATATCCTCAATCTCCTGCTGGTATATTTTAAAATCTTGCAAACTCTTCTCTATAGTATTGAGCCTTTCTACATTCTTCGGGTTGGTCCAGTTGGTCGCGTATTTCTTCATTTTTTCCAAAGAGCTATCCAACTCTTCAGACCATGCCTTTAACCGCTCTTCCTTAAACTTGTCCTTGCCAAGTATGATCCATCCCCGAAGTGCGGCCAGAGAGTGGTTAACCCCGTTTTGCATTGCAAGACTTGTCTGAGCAGTTGGCGCACGCAACTCAATGAGCCGATTGGTTACCGTATTGGTCTTGTCAACCTGCCATATTGAGGTCAGTACTGCGGCAATAAGTACGAACGTTATTATGCCAAAACCACATGATATCTTTGTTCCCAACTTCATGTTTTTAAACATCCTCTTCTCCTCATTAACTGAATTTCTGTTTTTACTAATTAGGATAAAATAAGTTGCACGGCAGGTTGTATTGCACCTCTTTTGAAGTACTCTTACTAATCACAAATCGTACTACTTAAAACATGGTCTCCATTCCACATTTTCTGAAAAGATTAGCTTAAAACAATACAACTACCTGAACATATAACTTCTTGTTATTATTAATAAAGCCGGATTGCTTATATCTTTTTTACTTTGAATCTATGTAATATTACAGATACCGCTAATCAGCATTCTTTATTACAAAATTTAGTACCCGAAGAAGCGGTTCAGACATAGCAAGCATGTGACAGTAATAACAAATCACATGCCACACAATTGAAAGGCAATTAAGTAGCGGTGAAAACGAAGCAGTTTATCAGAAATGAATCATTGTAGAATTGACTTAATCAAGAACAGTGTAGATGCTCTATCATCATGGTGAAGCGCAAAATATGGTAGTGGGAAGAGATAGATGGTATACAGATGTTGCAGTGAATTTGAAAAGATTCATATATGGTGATCAGTGTCTACTCTACACATATTTTTTTGTTTAAATTTCTATTTCAGGATCTATTGTATTTCCGTACGGTGTGATCCTCTTCTAAAAAGCATGATATTCCACATAAGTGTGGTGCTACATAAGTGTGGAATACTACACTTTTAACAGGTAGATTTGTTGGGTCTGCTTCCCGCCTGAATGACAACAGAGGAGAAGAGAGCCTCTCGCCAAGCCACTAAGAATGCAGAAAGATACAATGCTCTTATCTTTAATTCGATTTTCTAAATCTTGTTAACCTGGCGATCTTTGTGTCTCTGCGTGAGAATTATTTTTTTCTCCACACGTCGGGTACTTTACTCTATTAATTACGCTCCATCCTCAACAATATTATATCTTGCAATCTTCGTATATATAGTTTTTCGGTCTATGCCGAGAAGTCGTGAGGCTTTGGCCTTGTTCCAGCCAGTTTCCTTAAGCGCACGAATGATCGCCTGTCGTTCATCTTCATTTTTATCGGCAGGGTCAAGTACTGCTTCGTTTCTGTCTATAAATTCAGGTGACAAGTCTCTAATAGTAATAGTGGAACCGTGGCAGAGTACGACTGCAAACTCAAGTGTATTCTGAAGTTCCCTGATATTCCCTGGCCATGAATAACTCATAAATCTCCTTTGAACATCTTCGGATATTGCCGTGACATTTTTGTTAAGTTTCTTATTGAACCCGTTCAGAAAGTGATCCAGCATTGCTGGTATATCCTCACGTCTTTCCCTGAGTGGCGGGAGAGTCAACTGCACCACATTCAACCGATAATAAAGATCTTCACGGAAGCTCCCGGCACTTACCATTTTGTGCAGTTCATTATTAGTGGCGGCTATAACCCTGACATTCACCTTTATCTGGTCAGAATCGCCAACCCGCTCAAACTCCCCTTCCTGAAGAACCCTTAATAAACGCAACTGCAGCTTATTCGATATTTCTCCGATCTCATCCAGGAAAATAGTACCCCCATCAGCCTTTTGAAATCTGCCAACCCTGTCTGTAGTTGCCCCGGTAAAGGCCCCCTTAGCGTGACCAAAAAGTTCACTCTCAAGCAGTTCGTCAGATAAAGCAGCACAATTAACCTTAACAAGGGGTTTGTCACGACACTCTCCATGGTAATGTAGTGCATCAGCTATCAACTCTTTTCCTGTCCCGCTTTCTCCCGTTATCAATACAGTAGTCTGGACACTTGACAGGTTTTCAATCAGGGAGTAGATATTTTGCATTTTCCTGCTTGAGCCAATAATATTATAAAACTGTGTACGTTCATGCATAACTCTTTCAAGGCCGGCCAGACGTGTTTCGTCTTTCAGCACCATTACACAACCGTAAGTGTCTTCTTGAGGGTTTTTCAGTGGAAACGTGGATATGCTGACAACTCCGTTCGGACGCTGCTGGTGTTTACATTCTATGCGATACGTTTCAACTGACTTTTTTGTCTTGATAGTCTCTACAAGAGCATTAACGCATTCTCCTCGACAATGAAGTTGTAAAGAATTAAATGGCTTGCCCTTGATTTCTTCCGGTAAAAAACCACATATGTCTTTAACCGCATCGTTAGTTTCAAGTACGATTAATTCCTTGTCAACCGTAACAATCGCATCCTTAACACTCCTGAATATTGCATCAAGAGTTGATTGGTATTCCCTGTTTTCGTCAATAATCTCCTTGTGCCGTAACGTCATTTCGACCTTCTGTAATAGAACATCCTTTCTCACCGGTTTGGCGACATAATCGTGCGCGCCATCCCGAACGGCATCAGAAGCCGTTTCGATATTGGGATGTCCGGTGATCAGAATTACCGGGCAAAGCAGGTTTCTTCTATTTACTTCCTGTAAGATATCAATCCCTGTCCCATCACCCAGCATGATGTCTGTAAGTATCAGGTCGAAACGCGCCTCGGATAACTTGCCCAGGCTCTCTTTGTAAGAACCGGCGGTATCCACATCATATCCTTCCCGTAAGAGAAATGTCTCAATAGTATATCTAAGGGCTTCTTCGTCATCAACGACGAGGATCTTATGTTTGGATTGTTTTAACATATTAATAGATTAATTTAGTTGTATTCGCTTCCTACCTGAATAGCTAGACAGAAAAAAATAGCTCACCGCTCCCCGGACAAAAAACGCCGAGGACAAGAAGACGCGAAGAGCGCAAAGATTTACAAATTATTAACAATTCTCTTGATACCATTTTTGAGTATTGAAACATTGAAATTAATTAAAATTCCTAATTTTAAATCTGCAATCTTTAAGTATGTCAATAGCCGCGCTTCATGAATTAGCTCAATCTTGTGAACAGACTTTAATTCTAAAATCACTTTACCTTCAACTACTATATCCAGTTTATATCCACAGTCTAATGTTATTCTTTTATAAACAACAGCAAGAGATTTTTGCCTCTCAAACACAATATCTCTAATTTCCAATTCCTTACAAAGACACTCTTCGTAAGCTGATTCTAATAACCCTGCCCCAAGGTGACGATGTACTTCAATTGCAGCACCTATGTTTTTTTTGACAACCTATCTTCTTCTTTGATCATCCTTGATCTTCTTTGCGGTAAATAATACTTAAATCACTAAAGCACTTATATTTTTTTCTAATTCTAACAAATTAAAAGGCTTTCTGGCTATAAAATCAACCTTTAAGGCCACTGTATCTATATGCCTGATTTCTTCACACCAGCCTGTCATTAAGCCTACCTTTGGCCTTTTATCCAGCTTATTCAGGGCCTTTATTATATCGTGTCCGGTGACTTCCGGCATCGCCAAATCACACAAGACGAGATCAAAATCATCTCTCCTGCTAAGTTCTATTGCCTCTGCGCCGCTATTAACCGCCTTAACTATATGGCCTTTACCGGAGAGAAATGTTTTCAGTATCACGCACATTTCCTGATCATCATCTACCACTAGAATACGGAGCTCTTTTGTCTCAATCTCCCGAACGGATTCAGATGTAACTACTCTTTGTAACGCTTCTTTGCGAATTGGAATGTGCAGGGTGAATGTTGTACCCTTACCTACCTTACTTTCCACCTCTATCTTACCGCCATGTCTCTTCATAATGCCATAGGTTACGCTCATACCCAATCCAGTCCCATGCGGCCTCCGTGTCGTAAAAAATGGATCAAATATCTTCCTCTTAACTTCTTCAGGCATGCCCTTGCCGATATCTGCGAAGATAATCTCTATGAAATCACTTTTGAGTTCTGAGTTTTGAGATTTTAGTTCTGATACTTTCCTCTTTTCACTCTGAACACGCCGTGTTGCCACGGTGATAGTACCACCATCAGGCATTGCATCAAGGGCATTATGAATCAGGTTAACAAACACTTCTCTCAACTCTGTAGGATTACAAAACACTTCCGGTGTTTCTGTTATGCCTACCGTATTTATGTTATATTTTATATCTTCAGCCTGTGCCATATTCTTCCATCTGGGCATTGTAAATCCTATTGCCTGTTCTATCAGGTACTGAATACTAATAAAGTTGTAATCTAATTCACTTAGTTCTGCCTTAGCAAAAGTAAGCATCCTCTTGACTATTCCAGCCCCATCTTCACCAGCCTCAATAATAGCCTTCAAGCCTCTCTTTAATTCCTGGTCATCTTTAAAACCTCCCTCAAGCACTTCCGCGAGACCCATGACAATCGCAAGGATATTATTAAACTCATGGGCAACTCCTGCTGTTATCGTCCCCAGGGAATTTAATTTCTCTGATTGTAATAGTGCTTCTTCCATCTTCTTCCGTTCGGTAATATCTTCTTTAACTGCAATGAAGTTAGTTATATCACCTTTCTCATCTTTAACAGGTGAAATAGACGCATACTCCCAGTACAATTCACCACTCTTTTTCTTGTTACAGAATTCACCACTCCACTCATTACCTGATTTAATAGTTTTCCATAACTCACGGTATGCTTCCCGGGGCGTTTTACCTGACTTTAAGATACGAGGGGTTTTTCCAACAGCTTCTTCAAGACTATAACCGGTTAGCTGAGTAAACTTTGGATTTGCATATTCAATATTACCTTTAGTATCAGTCATTATTACTGTACTGGAAGATTGTTCAACGGCATGGGATAGTTTACGTATTCTGTCCTCCGCAAATTTTTGTTCAGTGATGTCCTCAATAACAGAGACAAGATAATCTGGTTCACCGGAGGAATCACGAATAAGAGCTACCGTAAGATTTATCCAAATGATTGCTCCGTCTTTCCTGATGTAGCGCTTTTCAATCTGGTAGTTGGAGGCTTCTCCATCCAATACCCTCTTTCGGGCCTGACGTTGCATATTAAGGTCATCCGGATGTGTAATGTCCTGAAAAGTACGTCCAAGTATTTCCTGTTCGGTATATCCTGTGATTGCACAAAAACGTTTATTAGCTTTGAGAAATCGACCACTCGAAGCGACATGGATGATGCCCACCGCTGCCTGTTCAAAAATGCCCCTGAATCTTTCTTCACTCTCTCTGAGCTCCTTCTCCACTCTCTTATTGCTGATGAAGATCCCAATCTGGCTACCGACAGCAGACATCATACTAAGCAGGTTATTATCAGGCTCCCTTACCTCGTGGCTAAAAAAAACTATTGCTCCAAGTACTTCACTACCGCTGATAATGGGAAAACCAAAGGCCCCATGCAACCCCTCTTTTGCCGCAACTGATGCTCGCGGAAAATTTGTATCACTGGTAATATCTTCGACCCATAAGGGTTTGGCACTTTTCCAGACCCGGCCCGGAAGACCAATTTGTGATGGAAAGGTTGTTTGTTTAGTAACGGCTATGAATTCAGGAACCTTTAGTGATGGCATATGCCAGATTTCTATATTACGCAGAACATTTTCTTGTTGATCAAATACCCATATTTCGCCAAGGTCCCATTCCAGTGCAGCACATATAGCTTCAAGTATATTGGGAAGAGCTTCTTCGGTCGTTGCAGATTCTGCCAATATTTTTGTTATAAAGTATTGGGCAACAAGACGTTGTTCAGCGTTTTTGCGTTCAGTGATGTCACGGACAAACCCAACCACTGCAGTTATATTGCCATCAGCATTCCGCATTGGGCAGAGTGAAGCCTCATGATGAAAATTACCATTTGTAACACTAATCATATACTCCACAAGCATTTTCTCTCCAGCATCAAAGACACTTCGAATATCTGAGAGCCTCTGTTCCACCTGGTCAGGATGAGCAAAATCCCTTATTGATCTACCAATGGCATCAACCGCACGTATGCCGTATCGTTTATCCATCTCCAGTGTACCCCAGAGTGCCGTTATTTTACCGTCCCGATCATAAATTATTATGGCACTCTCATACAGAGAAGATAATATGCCATGAAATCTCACCTCACTCTCCTTCAACTCCTGCTCTACCACCGTTTTATGTCTGATGGTGGAATTCCACTCCAGTAAGATCTTTTCACAGACATTGGGCATGTTATCCAGCACTGCTCCAGACTTTACGATATAATCAAAAGCACCAGCCTTTATTGCTTCGACTGCGATCCTTTCATCCCCATGGCTGGACATAATAACAATGGGATATGGTCGTTCTTCCTTATTGGCAGGTATAAGTTCAGTACCCTTACCATCCGGTAAGATATAATCAACAATTACCAGATCAGGAACGGACTCTGCTATACTGGCACGTGCGTCATTGAGATTGCGAGTATTTACCAAACTCACTGGCATGGTTGTTGATTCAAAAGACCGGAAAATCAGGTCTGTATGAGACTCTTCATCTTCGACAAGCAGGATATTGATCTTCTTTTCGTTCATTGGTTAACCCTATAATAAACAACGGTTATTCAGATTAATTTTGTTGGGCGTGCACTGCGCGAAAACCTTCTTATTTTTCTCTCCAAGGCGCTAAGAACGTAAAGATACATAATGTTTTTATCTTTAATTTGTTTTTCTTAATCTTGTTCACTTAGCGACCTTTTGCGGCTCTGCATGAGAACATTCTCATTTCCCCTCTCCAAGTAGCGAAGATCAGTCATCCCACGGATGATAATTCCATGCCAGCCAGTAAAAACCGATATCATCCATCAACTGATTAAACTTCTCAAAGTCAACCGGCTTAATCAGGTAGCTGTTAGCGTGGTATTCATATGCTTTTGCCACATCCATTTCCGCACTGGATGTGGTGAAAACAACCGTTGGTATTTTTTCCAACTCTGTTGTTGTCTTTATCTCCTTCAAAACTTCCAGGCCGTCAATTTTAGGCAGTCGAAGGTCAAGAAGGATCACATGCGGTTTGGGGCTCTTTGCAGGATCAGCATAGTCTCCCCGCCTGAACAGATAATCAAGCGCCTCTTCACCATCAGAGACATGATAAATCCTATTCGCTATTCGATGCTCTTCGAAACTAAGTATTACAAGTTCGGCATGTGATATATTGTCCTCAACAAGTAAAACGCTAACCGGTTCTCCACTAATCTTGTTATTTTTCATGTTTGTCTGGTTCACCTTTCTTCGCAATGGTAAAGCAAAAAGTACTTCCCTTGCCTTTACCCTCAGATTCTATCCATATCCGGCCACCGTGTACTTCTATAATACGTTTAACAATAGCCAAGCCTATTCCTGTTCCATCACTTGCCTGGTCCAGCTTATTGAAAAGGCCAAAGACATTTTCGTGATAGCGCGATTCTATCCCCTCTCCATTATCCCGGACATAATATACCGTTCCTTCTTTTTCCTGTCTAGCATCTATCTCGATACGTGGTTCTGACTGTTTGCCCATGTGCTTTATCGCATTGTCGATAAGATTTTGTAATACCTCCACTAATCGGCGGCGATCCACGTACATTAACGGTAAGTTAGAAGCAACTTCCACGTGTACCTCCCGCTTTTTTATTTGCCCTCCAACCAGAGTTAACGCTTCGTTTGCCAGGTCCTTTAATGAGACTTCTTCCTTTGTGCCTACTACTCTCCCAATTTTTGATAATTCCAGAAGATCATCCAGGAGACGGTTCATTTTCTCCGCCGCATTATGGATGTGTCTTACGTCTTTTTTAATACGTTCAGCATCTCCTTTAATTATGTCTTTTTCCAGCATACCCAGAAAACCTTTGATAGTTATCAGAGGGCTCTTCAAATCGTGGGAAACGGTATAGGCATATCTTTCCAATTCAGCATTTTTTGTTTCAAGCTCAGAGGTGCGGGTTTTTACCTGCTTATTAAGCGTTGTATTCCAGTTTTGAACTTGGTGAATCATGGAATTGAAGGCTGTCGCCAGAATGCCCACCTCATCTGATGATGATATTGACGTTCGAACAGAGAGATTACCTCCTTCTACCTCTCGGGCTGCTTTACTCAGGCGACGGATGGGACGTGAAAGGTTTCCTGCGATTAAGATTGTTAATCCTAATATCATGAAAGCACAGAAAGAGCCGACAATGATACGGTAGTAAATACTCTCTCGTAGAGGCGCAAAGACTTCCGCCTTGTCACGTTTGACTACCAGCCCCCATCCCATTTCTGACGTTATACGGATATGCCGATATGCAGCCAGAACGGCCTCGCCTCGATAGTCTTCTGTCGCAATGATTCCTTCCTGCCCCTGAGCGGCAAGTATGGCTGGTTTTGCCGTAATCTGATATTCCAAAGGTATGCCAGTTGCCCCATTTGCCAATGGATGTTTTAGTGATGTGAGTATTTTTACATCCTGGTTTATAAGCAACGCTTCACCTGTCTGCCCCAGACCTCCACCTGTATGGAGCATAGGCTTGATAAACTCTTCAGAATTAATATGCATTATAAGTACTGCTGATACTTTTTCATCACCATAAAGATCAATAGACCGAAGAATAAATAGCTTAAGAATACCACTCGAAGGGTCTTTACCAATATCTATTGTTTCATTATAACCTTGATGAAGGATTTTGGATAAGGAGTCGTGCTGAAAAATGTTCTTACCCAGGTTTCCATTTTCGGTTGAGGCTATAATTGCACCGGTTGCGGCATTGACAATCTGTATCTTATCGTATACACCGTGTGATGTTTTAACCAGATTCAGATGTTGCGTAAGAATCTGGTAATCTTCTTTCTTTCGCAGTTTATCAAAGAGTTCATTTTCACTGACACCCTTAACGCTATTTTTGTTAATTACCGGCATAAGTGCTGCGACGTAAGGTTTTATTATGCTACTTTCCGACAATACTCTCACATCATCTCTCCGTTCTACCACCCAATGCTGAATGCGCTCCTTCTTCAAGTCTGCAACCAGATTAAGGTGTTGAAATACCTCAGATTGTTCTTGACTGTACAAACCCCTGAAATCTGTAAATGGCACTCCAAACAGTTCTGACAATACGAAGAGTATCAAGATTATCACATACATCGATCCAAAATAGATAAGCATCTTTGATCGGATGCCGAGAAAGAATTCATTTCTTTCAGGACCTCTTAAATTATTGATTGATGCTTTGTCACTCATTATCACTCTCTACTCAATGTCGTAACTGAATTCACTAAGCTTATACTCTTTAGAGTTGGCAAGTACATCGTTTATGACTTGGAAATCAAAACTATTATGTACCTTCTCCCAATTACTTGTGGTGGGAATTTTATCCAGGGTTTTGAGTAATTCAAATTCCATGTGCAGCGGACCGTTTTGTCTGAGATCATTCTGTGGAATGATAGGTGCTGAGATTAAGCCCAGAATGTCATTTTCAGCCAAGAATGCATTTTGCTTTACAGAGAGTTCAAATTTGTGGTTTGTTAAATCTTCACCTGCCTGTATTGCCCATTCACTGGCAAGCAGAAGATTCTGCCGGTCACTTTTCATCCATCTCAGAGCACGGACCTCGGCAGCTAATATGTGCCGAATAAGCTCAGGTTGGTTTTCAGAAAAGGCCCTGGTAAAGTACATAAAACCTGAGCTTATATATCTA
Organism: Candidatus Scalindua sp.; assembly: GCA_018670825.1. Lineage (GTDB taxonomy): Bacteria > Planctomycetota > Brocadiia > Brocadiales > Scalinduaceae > Scalindua. The sequence continues at coordinate 17,807 of JABHIW010000150.1, forward strand.
TGGATTATGGTGCTCTCGGGATACTTCATCAGGGTGATTGCCGGTGTTGGCTCCCATGCAGAGAAAGCCGCAACCTCTCCTGTCAGCAATGCCTCCGGCATTTCATTGACATCCATCGGAATCATGTGTACGAGTGATTCATTCAGCCCACCTGAAGCAAGTGCTCTCAATAATGCATAATGCGCGTTAGAGCCTAAGGCGTAGCCGATTTTCTTACCGCGTAGCTCTCTCATTAGCATGGAACGTCTGGCAACAACAGAACAGAAGCCCTGTTGTACTATAGACGAAACAGTAACATCCATAGTTGCAGCAGCTGTGATTGTCGGCATGTCTCCACATATACCAACATCAATATCACCTTTATGAATGAAGAAGTTTATGTCATTTCCTTTCAGAAATGGGAAGAACCTGATTTTAAGACCTGACACAGACAGCGCATTGTAAAGAATAGTATCACGCTTCATTACCTCAGTGATAAAACCGGTTGGTGAAAAAAAAGGCTGTGTACCCAAGTTGACAACTTCTTCCGAATTATTAAATTTGTAGTTGGAGTAAACAGGGTGATTAGAAAGATCCGAGGTTTTAACTATAGACTGATTTTCCGCTTTTCCCGTTTTGAGGAAGGTGGTGTGGACTATAAATATCATACATACCGTAAGAAATGTATAGATAATGCTTCTTGTCTTCATTATAACACCTACCTCTGTTTTTCCGACAACCTGACAATCTGTTATCTGGTGATACCGTAAAGGTATCAATTTAGGTAAGAATTTACAACTATTTATGTGAAATTCAAAAGCAAGTCTGAATTATACATATATTGTATTTATTTGCAAACACAATATTTATAACTATCAATATAACTATGACTTATCTACCAATCTAGTGAAATAAATCTAGGATATACTGATCAGGTATTTTTTGGATAAAGCCTCGGAATGATATTGTGACACAACAAGAAAGAAGTGTTGATTATATTGTAATGGAATTCTTCATTAGAGGGGCAGGATATTGATCTTCTATTTATTCGCTAGTTAGCGCTTTAGTAAAGACCATAATTCGATCGAAAAAAAGAGAAACCAAATCCCGCAGCAAACCCCATTCTGGAGAAGGAGGAAAAGGAGAAGCCTGAGGGATTTGGTCAAAAAGTCTCACTATCATTAATCATAAATATCGTGTTCATCGTGCCATTTAATCATTAAAAATATTCCTTTAAAAGATATAGAAGCAACAGTAAATTCCAGTTTCCCCACCACCTGCAAGGTGAACAGGAATCCATTTGTTTTATAAATACCTATTAAAAGATCAGTATCAATACCTTGTTTAATTTGAGGTGATTCTTCATTTTCATACTTGTAGCTCTTACAACTTTTGATAGGCTACCAACAGTTCTATCTTTTATCCTGGATACCTGGACACCAAAAATTAGTGCCTGAATAAGCGCCCCCAAATGAAAAAGAAAAAATACTCAAAACTCTCTCAATAGAGGAATTCGCACTAACCTCAAATAGACCCGGAAATCATTAACTGCTGGTTCAATCACTATCTTCCTGTATTTTGAAATTGGCGTCCCTGCCATACACTCTGTGATTGAACCAGCAGTATTTAAATGTAAATCACAATCCGAATTGAAACTTACCAGATTGCTGTATACAGTTATTCCTTAATGATTATTCTGGACTATTATTCTTAGCTTCACAAAAGGCGTGTACGAAATCTCACAATAAACAGCTTAGCATATTCCTCAAATCCTTCTCATATTCCTTACAAATACTTCTGTAAATATAAGAAAGCAAGACTATATAATATCAAAACATATGCCAAAGGCAGAAAATTGTCTGATTTTTTCTTTGCCAACTATTAACAAAAGCTAACTCTTGTATTTAAGACAACTTACAAAGATAAAAATAAACTTTACCATTGTACCTGTTAAGAAAAAAAAGTTGAATTCTCCAAAAAACTATGTGCCATGGCACATAGTTGTAGCGTTCACTATTGTGCCATGGCACAATATTAAAAGCAGGTATTATTGGTAAATGATAAAATCATTCCACCACAATTTTCTCCGATTCCAACAGATATTTTTCTCTCTTTAACTTCCATATACTGATTCTCCAAGTTTGTTTATTAGCCATAGTTTAATAATAAAATGAAAATGGGGCCCTTTTTAGTTAATGATTTCTCCTTTGATAATATTATTGTCCAGGTCTCTTGTACATTCCGGATTACTATCTAACTGTTTTTCAGCTCAATTTTATAGTCTTTAATCTTTCTATAAATGTTACGTCTGCTAATACCCAACAGTTTAGCAGCCATAGTTTTATTTCCAGCAGCTTTTTCAAGTGCCTGTACAATTGCCTGTTTTTCATCAACTCCTATATTTTTGAAAAGAGTTGTCTTTGTTGTCAAAAAGTTCTCAAAAACAGGTGGTAGGTGTTTAAGTGTAATAGTTTTCTGGTGGCACAGGATAAATGCATGTTCCAGCGCATGTTCCATCTCTCTCACATTGCCAGGCCAGGAATAATCCATAAACACCTTCTGTACGTCTGTAGAGATGCCCAGAATATTCTTGTTTATTTTTTTATTGAATTTTTTTACGAAGTGTTCTATGAGAAATGGAATATCTTCTTTTCTTTCTCTTAATGGAGGTACGTATATTTCTACCACATTAAGGCGGTAGTAAAGATCTTCACGGAATTCAGCTTGTTCGATTTTTCTACGAAGATCCTGATTTGTACAAGCAACGACTCTGGCATCAACCTTAATAGACGTCGACTCTCCTACACGTTCAAAGGTTTTCTCCTGTAAAACCCTCAATAGTTTCACCTGTATCGTCAGTGGCATGTCTCCGATTTCATCCAG
>JABHIW010000148.1 GCA_018670825.1 Candidatus Scalindua sp.
ACAAAACATTGGATGGATCTCCTTTCTTAACTTTCACGAAAATAGTATTTCCACAATAACCCATCCTTTTGGCTCTGGAGTCCTGGCCAACATCACGGATATATTCTTCAATACGGAAAAGAGCTCTAAGTCTCCAGCTATTTTTAACGGTTACAACTCTAGATTTTTTCTCTTTTTTCACTGCGCATTTACACATAATTTTGCTCCTGAAAAGGCTATAAAAACGGTCAAAAACTGCCAATTTGTAAGTCTTTGATTTTAAACATCTTAAAAAATCGTGTTCCGGTTGTTTCTTAGTATCAAGTCATAGGGTTCTTCCCAATCTGAAACCAAAAAAAAACCAGTGTTTGCGTGCGCTTGGTGGGCGTACTCAACACTGGTTTTTGTAGTTGATATATTATTATTTTTAACTAAGCTATTATTGTTATTCTTTTTCATTGGTGAATGGGAATAATGTTATGGAGGACACAAGTTGCCGCTTGTGTCTTCCTTTTTTTTATTTATAAAACGACAATATACAAATTCAAAAAAAAGTAAAACGGTGTTTTACCGTAAATAAAATACAATATAGTAAATGTTTACAGAGTAACAGAGGTGTTTCACCTACTTTTAATACTAAGAGTTTCAATTCTTATTTTATCATCTATTTCTTGTTTGAAGTTAAAATCTCTAAATATGTTATACCCCCATAAAACATTATAGTATTATAACGACAAAAAATGAAATGTTGTTACCGCCGGAAATATTTTATTCACAAATTAAAATTTTTCATAATAAGCGAATCTGTCAGGTTCAGTAAGGTATGCATCTGAGAGGTACTTTTAGTAAGGAATTACAATTGACAAGCAGTAGTTTATAAACTACTATATGGACATGAAACAATACGACGTTGAGGAATACGAGACCATTACCGGCAAGACGCCATTCGGCGAATGGCTGTTAAACCTCAAGGATGAAAGGGCTCAAGCTAAAATTCGCGCACGAATCAGGCGAGCTTCCTTTGGAGACTTTGGAGATTGGAAAGATATCAAGGGCACTAAGGGAATTTTTGAGATGCGCGAACATTACAGTCCAGGTTATCGTATCTTCTACACTGTTGTAGGAAAAAAGCTGGTTCTACTTCTGGCTGGATCAACTAAAAAAGACCAGAAAAAAACGATTACCAAAGTGAAAGAATATCTAGCGGATTATGTAGAAAGGACAAAACCATGACAAAAAAAGTAAGTAGATCATTCGATAAAACGAGTAAAGAATTGCTGAAAAATCCTAAAGTTGCCGCTATGTACCTGGAAGAGATACTTGCAGATGGTGACATGGAACTGTTTACGGCCGCTTTAAAAGATGTAGCTGACGCGCGAGTTGGAAGCATGACATCTCTATCAAAAAAAACTCATCTGAACAGGGAACAACTGTACAAGACCTTATCAAAAAAAGGTAATCCCAGGCTGGAAACACTGGCAAAGGTTCTTCATGCAGTGGGGTTGCGTATTTCTGTGACGCCTGAAGCAATAGTGTAAATTCCTGTTATTTTCAAACAGATGGGGAAGTTTTCTGCTTTTCCGGTTATTTCTTCACCACTAATGATAAATTATTGCCACAAGCCTTTTCCTTATTAACACTTACTCTTAACGTCTACTAATGAGTAGTTATGTCGTGTTCAGAGAAATTTTGAGTACTGCAGACTTACTCCATTAGTTCACTAATCTTCTTTTTATAATGTCGGGCAACTTAAGCATCATGAAACACAAGGATATTACTTGTGAGATGTTGTTATGGGAGGATGGTTTAAAATAAAGTGGAAAGAACTAAGAACAAAAAAAGAGTTATGCCAATTCAGATTATTTCAGTTACTCAAAAACGAATTCTTTCTCCTTAATAACAGTCAAACATGCATCCACAACATTTGCGTCAAAATGGATTCCTTTTCCCTTAGAGATTTCCTCCAATGCCATGTCCATGCCGAGTGCCGGACGGTAGGGTCTGTGTGAGGCCATAGCTTCTACAACGTCAGCCACACATAATATCCTCGCTTCCATGAGGATGTCACCGTTTGACAAACCCATTGGATATCCGGAACCATCCATCTTTTCGTGATGCTGATGTACAATATCAGCAACAGGCCATGGAAATTCAATCCCCTTCAATATGTCATAACCGACCTGGGCATGAGATCTCACAATATTGAATTCGTCCTTAGTCAGCTTGCCCGGTCTGCAAAGGATTTCCGTGGGGATATGCATCTTCCCTATATCGTGTATAATTCCCGCCATGCGGATGCCTTCAATCTGATCCACTGGTATTCCCATCTCTCCTGCTATTGCACATGCGAGTTTACTCACCCTTTGTTGATGGCCGGCCGTATAAGGATCCCTCTGTTCAACTGTCAATGCAAGGGCATTGATGATTCCATCTAAGGACAATTTCAATTTTTCAACACCTATTTTCTCTTTCTCTTCAGCCTGCTTTCGCTCAGTAATGTCTCTTATAATACTTACTGCCTGCCATTGTCCCTTCCTCTTAACTGAAGAAAGAGACATTTCTATCGGGAACTCTGTCCCACCTTTCCTGATAGCGGAAAATTCCATAGTCTTTCCCCCAACTATGCCATCATCTGAGTTTTTAAATTTATCCATGCAATCTGAGTGAGCTTCTTGATATTTTTTGGGGATAATTGTTTCTTGTAATGTTCTGCCGATTATTTTCTCTGCTGAATAACCAAAAATCTTTTCCGCGGCCTTATTCCAATATAATATTTTACTATTACCATCAGCCATGATAATGGCATCATTAACAGTATCGTTTATGACCCTGAATATTTCATCTGATTCATGTTTATTAATAGCCCCATTGATCATTTGCATTAGCTGTTCAATATCATACGGCTTTGTCATGTAGCCGTATGCCCCTATGTTAACTGCATCTATGGCCGATTCATTTGAGGAGTTCCCTGTGAGCATAATGCATTCAGTAGCTGGATGCAGCTCTTTTATCTTCCTGATAAGATCAAGTCCCGACATGTCTTCAAGCTTTAGATCTATCAGTGCTACGTCAGGTACTCCAGCATCTATTTGTTTAAGGGCTTCCTTACCGGTTTCCACTGCTATCAGCGTATACCCTTTTAGCGTAAGTATATCGCAAAGGCTTATCCCTAACTGGATATCATCATCTACAATGAGGATGTCATAATTACTGGCCATTGTGCTCCTTCTTAGTGAGCGTAGAGATTAATTTTAAAAGTTCATCCATATTCAATGGTTTCTGTAGTATATTAGCAGCCCCTTCTTGCAGACCTCGTTCGCAAAGATCATCATGGGTATAGGCAGTCATTAGTATAACGGGGAGATCAGGATGGCCCTGTTTGATAGCCTTACATAAATCAACTCCGTTCATGCCAGACATTTTTATATCGGAAAGAATGCAGTCGAATTGATTCTTTTCCATGTTTTCTATCGCCCCACCGCCTGTAGAGGCAGTACTCACCTCATATCCTAATAAACTTAAAATGTCATTCAGTGTCAGGGATATCTGTGTATCATCATCAACTATAAGAACTCTAGGTTTCTTGCTCATAGCGCATCCTTGTCGATAGGTAATGTTACGGTGAATGTTGCTCCCTTGCCTTCCTCACTCTTGACCTGGATACTTCCATTATTAGCGGTAACCAAGTCCTTGGATAACGCCAGGCCAAGGCCAATGCCACGTGCCTTCGTAGTAAAAAGAGGTTCAAAGACACTATCTATATTCTCTGAAGATATACCGGTACCAGAATCTGCTATTGAAATATTTACATTTTGTTTATCTGCCAGAGCACTGATTGTAAGCAGACCTCCTTCAGGCATCGCCTGATAAGCATTGCTTAGGAGATTAAGCAACACCTGACCAATCTGCTTTGGATCAACGAATAAATTGGATAAGTCTGAAGGTGTGGCGGCCTTTAGTTTTATATTTTTTGGGACAGGTAGTCTTTCAAGTGCCTTATCAAGTAAATCAGTAAATTGTACTTCTTCTCTATTGATGGGTTTTGTTCGTGAGAAATCCAGAAGGTCAGAAATTATCTCTGTTGAGCGCTCTATTTCAGCACTAATCCTGTTATGATATTCCTTGACCTTCTCGTCTGCATCCGGAAGGAGCATTTTAAGAAAGTAAATAGAATTACTGATAACACCAAGAGGGTTACGCAGTTCGTGTCCAACGCCACCAGCCAGTTGCCCCAGTGTGGCCAGCTTTTCTTTACGGACTAGCTGCTTGTTGATTTTATCAAGTTCATTACCCCTTTCTACTACCGAATCCATCATATTATCTAGTGTATTTGCCAACAACCCAAGTTCATTAGGCATTACAATCTGGTTTCTAATGGACATGTCGCCTTCCTGTATTTTTTTTGAAATCTTCGCCATTTTTATAATCGGAGAAGACACTCTTCTCGCCAAAATGTATGCTGATATACAGATAGACACTATTGTAACTATCAGCAATATTACAATATTTTTAAACAATCCCCGAATAGGATAGTATATTTCTTTCAGATCCTGTTTTGATACAATCCCCCATCTGGTGATTGGAATAGATGTGTACGCTGCAAGTACCATTTCGCCTCTATAATCAACGGCCTCTGTGATTCCAGTTTTACCTTGTGCACTATTTACAGCTGGCTGTGCCTTTATTTTCAGATTTAGAGGAGCATCATCATGAAACCTCAATTGGTTTAAGGCTACAGCGTCCTTATTAACGATAAGTGTTTCACCTGTATCCCCCATGCCAATACGCTGACTGAGCAATCCGTAAAGGTGATCCAACACAATTCGCGCAACCAGAATTCCTGTTATTTGTGTGGGATTATTCAGAGCAAATATTGGGACAGACATTGTCATAGCTGTTTCGTGTATGGTTTTAGAATGGTAAATATCTTTTATGTAGAATTTTCTGCTACGCATCGTTTCGGTAAAATATGGATCTGTAGACCTGTCTTGCCCTTCCTGTGAAATATCTGTAGAGATTTCAACTCTGCCGGAAACTGGATGTAGTATAAATATTTCATGGTAGGCTTTGTAATACGTGCTAAATTGTTCTAATTCATACCTGATTATATCTTTTTGTTTCGCAGTATCCTGCTCGCTATGTGTACCATTTAGTATTTTTTCTATTGATCTAGCTTCATTATCTACCGCGCATTTATTAATATCGGCTTTTCTCTCTCGCAACCAACCAGTAAGCAGCTGGACTTTCAGATCACGAATTCCAACAAGCTTGTGAAATGCCTCTTTCTTAATAGATGCTACAATCTGAAAATAAACAATGGAAACAAATATGGACAAAGGTATTAAGGAAACTATGAGAAACCAGAAAACAAGGGTGCTCCTTATGCTTTTATGTTGAAACCATGCCATTATTACCTCCTACAATAACTATAATTTATAATACTGTTGCACGAGTGAGTGAGTGAGTGAGTGAGTGAGTGAAAGGCAGACCAGTATTGATTTTCGATGTCATCATTACACCCAATTACTGTTTAATGTTTCAAATAGGTTAGAGTGAAAATTCTACACCTAAAATAATAGTAAATCAAGTACAAAATATGACTACGGAGGGAAGTATATGTTTGATAACTTATTAATATTTTCTTATAAGGGACAATTACAGTTTGAAATATTAAAATAGCATTTAAAGCAGATTATTTTATTCATGCTGATTTGCATTTCATGTCACAAAAACAGGGGCGTGGGGAGGCTAAATCATGATAATGTTCCACTGCTTTTTGAGAAAAATTACTGAGCATAAGCCTTTATCATATCGTGACTTATTCTTAACGTCGTGTAATGAGTAGTTATGTTGTTTTCAGAAAATCCTTGGCACTGCATTCTTGCCCCGATAGGGTGATGTATGGAGTGGCTATAGTATAAAATTATGTTAAAAATAACTAAGAACAAATAGAGCCATTAGACTTCAGAAGATTTCTACTGCTCAAACTCAAATCCTTTCTCTTTAATAACCTTTATACAAGCATCTACTACATCTGAATCAAAATGAATACCTTTTCTTTGTGTCAATTTTTCCAAAGCGTCATCCTTACTAATTGGTGGCATGTTCGGGCGGCCATGGACATAACAGTCAAAGGTAGACGCAACACTAATAATTCTTGCCTCCAGAATGATATCTTCTTCCTTCAAACCTGACGGATAGCCAGAGCCATCCATTTTCTCATGGCATTGCAGTACCGCTTCTGCTATAGGCCAGTCAAAAGCTATATCCTTCAACAAGTCATAGCCCGCCGTTGAGTGGCTTTCATATATTTTGTGTTCACTTTCATTTAAGTCTGACGGTTTACTGAAAAACTCGAATGGTACTCTTATCATGCCTATATCGTGGACTTTTGCTGCCAGACAAACTCCCTCAATTTGGTCTCCTAAAAGACCCATTTCTTCTGCAATTGCTTTAGATAACACACTCACATTGGCGTGGTATTTGCCAATAAAGGGATTTCTTATTTCTACCATTTGAGCCATGCTGTCTATAGTGCTATGCATTATCATCTTTAATTGAACATTCTTCTCTTTTAATTGCTTCTCTACTGAATGTTTATATAAAGCCATCTCAATGTTAGTCTGTAATTCCTTATGCACAATTGGTTTGATCAGGTATCCAAATGGCTCAGTATTTTTTGCCCGATTGAGATACTCTTTACTTGCATGGGCTGTAAGATAAATTACCGGTATATCAAAACGTGAACGAATTTCTTTGGCAGTTGCTATCCCATCCATCTCACCCGCTAACTTAATATCCATTAATATTAAGTCTGGAATGCTCTCTTCTACCTTTTTGATAGCGTCCTCCCCTGTTGTTGCCACAGCACACACTTCATACCCAAACCCTATCAAGGACATCTTAATATCGGTATTAACAACCGCTTCGTCTTCAACTACCATGATCTTTGCTTTTTTCATAATCCGAATTCTCCCTTACTCCAAACTAGCATTAAACAGTTTATTTGCAATCATTTTATGAGGTTTACTTATTTCCTTAAACCTTATTTTAAATTCTGTGCCTTTGTCTCTTTTTACTTCAAGTTTTCCACTTAGTTGCAATTCTACCACGTTCGTTACCAACAGTAATCCCAGCGTTTTTGAGTTTCTTATATCAATATCCTCTTGTATACCGATTCCATTATCACTTATTATTAGTTCAAACTCGCCTTCAACCTCAGTACTATTTAATATTACTTTAATTTCATTGTCTTTTCTTTCTTGAAAAGCATATTTCATAGAATTTGTAATCAGTTCATTAGTAATTAAACCAATTGGAATAACGGTATCAATACTCAACTGAATACCCTCTGCTTCTATTTTCGTTGTAACCGTGCCCGTCTTCTGCTCATAAGCGGCAATCAATCTTCTTACAAGTTCATCGAGATAATGTTGAATAGTAATCTCAGAAAAGTCATGGGACTCATAAAGTGTTTCATGGACAAGTGCCATGGACTGAATCCTATGCTGGCTATCGTCCATGATTTCTGTAATCTTATTATCTTTAGTTAAATTCGACTGAAGATGGAGCATGCTTGAAACAATCTGCAAATTATTTTTTACTCGATGGTGAATTTCTGCCAGAAGTACCTCTTTTTCTTTGAGTGATGCTTTTATTTGTTTCTCTGCTCTCTTATTTTCGGTAATTTTCTTGATGAGTTTTATATTATTTCCTTTTATCTCTTCTGTACGTTCGGAAACACGATGTTCTAGAGATTCGTTTGATTTCGCCAGTTCTTTTCTTTTATCTTCTAATTCTCTGGTTAAAGCATTAGACTGTTCCAGGAGAAGTTCTGTTTGTATATTTTTGTTCTTAAAGACTTCAGCGGCTCTTGACAAGTCTCCGATTTCATCCTTGAAATCACGTCCTGGAATTTCTGAACGGTAATCACCTTTGACAAGGAGCTCAAACACCCCTGT
>JABHIW010000045.1 GCA_018670825.1 Candidatus Scalindua sp.
ATTAGGTAATATCGAATTCCCTCGTGATATTATCCCAAACTTAAATCAGGGTGCTACCGGTATAGGCTTGTATAGAACAGAATTCCTGTTTCTCGGCAGCAATGAATCACCAACAGAAGAGGAACATTTTAAAGCCTATGCGCAAGCAGTGCAAGAGCTGGGAGACAAACCGTTAATTATCAGGACCGTTGATTTAGGTGGAGACAAATTCTTCCCTGCAAATAGCAATACTGAACTTAATCCTTTTTTAGGCTGCAGATCTATTCGTTACTGTCTGGAACACCCAAACGTTTTTAAGTCACAGCTCAGGGCTATCTTAAGAGCCTCTGCGCTAGGTAATACAAAAATCATGTTCCCATTAGTCTCTTCTTTACAGGAGCTACGGAAGGCAAAGGTTATTGTTAAGGAGGTAATGGAAGAGCTGAGTCAAAAAGGAATAGAATTTGACGAAAAAATAGAAATCGGAATTATGATTGAAGTGCCTTCTGCCGTTTTGGTGGCTGATGACTTGGCAAAAGAGGTTGATTTCTTCAGTATAGGAACGAATGACCTCATTCAATACACTATGGCCGTAGACAGAAGCAATGAAAAAGTTGCCCACCTCTATTCTCCAGCTCACCCGGCAATCTTAAAATTACTGAAGATGACCATAAATGCTGCCGAGGAAAATAATATAAAGATTGGGATTTGCGGAGAAATGGGCGGTGAAATTGAATACACTATATTATTGTTAGGGTTAGGGTTAAGAGAATTTAGCGTTGCACCGGCAATGATAATACCGGAAGTAAAGAAGATTATCAGGTCCGTTACATATGAAAGAGCAAAGGAAGCCGCAGAAACGGTTTGTTCCTACAACGATCCTGCAAAAACTATAGAGTACCTCCGGAATATTGTTCGGGAAATCATACCAGAATTAATATATTAAGGTAAAAAGATGATTTGCCTTGCAGTGGAACTCAGTTTCTGTAATCTTGCTTTTTTTCGTCTTTTTGTAAGTCTACCGAACTTGAAAATACTGTTGACAGATTAGATGTTTGGCACTAGAATCTGTCTAAGTCTAATAAAATAAATAGGTTGATAAATATTTGATAAGTAAATTTTTTGCAATATCTTGAAAATTCAAGTTAAATTTTTAAAACAAGGAAGTCTGAGATTTATCTCTCATCATAACTTAATGAAGCTCTTCGAAAGGGCAATTTGTAGAGCAAGTATTTCTGTCAAAATGTCTGAAGGGTTTAATCCAAGACCTAAAATTGCCTACCCTTTAGCTCTGCCAGTTGGAATTAAAGGTATCGACGAAAAATTGGAAATGGAACTTTGTGAGTGGATGGAAGTTTCTGAAATAGAAACAAGGTTGAAAAAACAACTTCCAGAAAACATACAAGTTGCTTCCGTCGAGCCGGTTTCCAGCCATGTAAAATCTACGGTAAAGGATGTAACTTATGTGGTAAAACCGAAAGATGGCAAAATGCCAGAGGCAGGGAAAACAGACGAACTTTTATCCAAAAATGAAGTAATAATACAAAGAAAAGGGAAAAAGCGAGCCTTTAACATCCGTACATCAATAGAGCGCATTGAAACGAACTCACAATCTATTGATTTGGATCTGAAGATGACACCTGAAGGAATGGCTCGACCCGAAGAAGTATTATTACACCTAGGATTAAAAGCTGGCAAAGACTACGAAATTTCAGAAATAGTTAGAAAAAGAGTAAATCTCTTCTCCTAAAGCACCCTGTTAGCAAAAGGAATGTAATGAAGAAGAGAATGTTAATAAATGTTGTAGAGCCTGAGGAAAGTAGAATCGCCATTCTAGAAGATGGGATCCTTGAAGAATTATATATAGAGAGGTTCTCGCGCGAACAAATTGCGGGAAATATATATAAAGGCCGTATTGTCAATATAGAACCAAGCATAGAAGCTGCATTTGTAAACATCGGAATATCAAGAAACGGGTTCCTCCATGTTTCAGACGTTAAGAACAGTCGTAATAGTAATAATGGAGAACAATCAGAGAATGCTGACAATACTGAAACAAAAGAGAAAAGATCAAGGATCAAGTCTCTAATAAGTACCGAACAGGAAGTACTTGTACAGGTTGTCAAAGAGGGAATCGGTAGCAAAGGGCCAAGTTTAACAACTAATGTCAGTATTCCTGGAAGATTTCTGGTACTTACACCTGAATCGACTCGTATAGGTGTTTCACGAAAAATTATAGATGAAGGCGAAAGAGCAAGACTAAAGCAGATTATTGAAGAATTAAAACCTCCTCCAAATTTAGGCCTGATCGTAAGAACTGCAGGAGAGCATCAAACAAAACGAGAACTTTTAAGAGATTTTAATTATCTTCGAAGATTGTGGAAGGTTATAGAGAATAAGGAAAAGAACGCTGAAATACCATCCGTAATATACCAGGAAAGCGACTTGGTAATTCGTACGATTCGGGACATCTTTTCAACGGACATTAATGAAATAATCATTGATTCAGAAGCTGTCTTCAAAAAAATAAGATATTTTCTGCGTTTAATTATGCCCAGCTGCGTGAAGAAGCTGAAACTCTATAGTGATCACGAACCGTTATTTCATAAGTATGATATTGAACGTGAAATAGAAAAAATAAACAAAAGGGAAGTCCGCCTCTCAAGAGGTGGTTCCATTGTAATTGAACAAACCGAAGCATTGGTCGCAATAGATGTAAATAGTGGAAAATATAGAGAGGAAAGTGATCCGGAAAAAACCGCATTCAAAACAAACCTGAAAGCAGCAAAAGAAATTGCACGACAAGTCCGGCTAAGGGATATTGGTGGAGTCATAATAGTTGACTTCATTGATATGAAAGAAGAAAAAAACATGAGGGCTGTTGAAAAAACGTTGGAAGCTGCGCTAAAAAGAGACCGTGCCAGAAAAAAGATGCTAAAAATATCTAGATTTGGTATTATCGAAATGACGCGGCAGCGTATAAGGCCCAGTCTTAAGTCGGTAATTTACGAAAGTTGCAAAAATTGTGGAGGTACAGGAGAAACAGAGACACTCGAAAGTACCTGTCTGAGCCTAATGAGGCAGATAAAATCAATGGTAAATAATTCTCAAATTCAAAAAATAGAAATTACTACAAGTCATGTAGTCGCAGGATATTTACTAAACAAGAAAAGGAAAAAACTTACAGAACTTGAAGAGAAATTCTCAAAAAGCATTATCATTAACGGTATAACCGGACATAGAACCGGCGAAGCAACAACTTATGGTACCGATAGTGAAGGAAAACATATTGCAACAAGATAAATTTTGCAAACCGTTCAACTATTCACCTGAATAACATTATAGAACGGTATAAAATAAATTAACTTAAATACTCACTAAAGAGAGAATATTGAAAGGAGAAATGAGTAATGTATGCTGTAATAAAAGAACGCGGAAAGCAATATAAGGTTGAGCCGGGTCAAAGTATAGAAATTGATTTAAAAGAGGATACCAAAAAAGGTGATACACTTGAACTCACAGACGTATTAATGGTATCGAAAGATGGGGCAACGCAAATAGGAGCACCAACTGTTGAAAATGCAAAAGTTATATCTGAAGTCCAGGGACATACAAAAGGAAAGAAACTGGTAATAATGAAATTCCGTCGCCGTAAAGACTCCAGAACAAAAAACGGGCATAGACAAAAATATACAAAAATAAAAATAAAAGAAATTATTTCCTGATCTTCAAGTTATACTTAAAATTTTTTTGTTACACAAGGAGTAAAAAATGGCTCATAAAAAAGGACAAAGCTCGACTAGAAACGGAAGAGATAGTAATGCACAACACCGGGGTATTAAACATTACGGTGGAGAACTGGTTAAATCCGGTTCGATTCTTATCAGACAATGCGGAACAAAATTCAAGCCTGGTACAAATGTCGGATGCGGAAACGACTATACATTATTTACCAAGGTAGACGGAAGAGTCAAATTTGAAACTGGCCGTCGTGTTAGCGTACATCCTATATAACAAAACGTGTTGTTAACCGCAGTACATCAAAATTAAGGGAGCGAGAAGCTCCCTTTTTTCATATAATAGTAATTATGTTTATAGATGAAGTAAGGATTTATGTAAAAGGTGGCGATGGTGGTGATGGCTGCGTAAGCTTTCGCCGTGAAAGGTTTATTCCTCGCGGTGGGCCTAATGGAGGCGATGGAGGCAAAGGTGGCGATGTCATAATACGAGCCTGTAAAGAAATCGATACATTACTGGACATAACTTCAAAAGTTAAATGTATTGCAGAGGACGGAGGGAAAGGAGGGAACCGCAACAAAAATGGCAAGAACGGAAAAGACTTAATCATTAACGTTCCTAAAGGAACGCTGATAAAGGACCTGAAATCAGGACGGACGATAAAAGATTTAAAAGAAAATGAAGAGTCTATAAAAATTGCAAGAGGAGGGAGAATGGGAAGGGGGAATGCCTATTTCAAATCTTCAACTAACCAGACTCCACGTATTGCCGAAGAAGGAAGAAATGGCATGGACCGCTGGCTTAGACTTGAATTAAAACTCATTGCGGATGTAGGTATAATTGGATTGCCCAATGCCGGAAAGTCTACATTCCTTTCAAGAATCTCATCTGCACATCCTAAAATTGCGGATTATCCGTTCACTACTTTGCAACCGCAATTGGGAATTGTAGAATTAGAAGATTACAAGAGATTAGTTTTTGCGGATATTCCCGGGCTTATAGAAGGAGCACATAGCGGCTCAGGCTTGGGCAACACATTTCTACGACACATAGAAAGGACCAGGGTCATTGTTCATTTAATAGATATCTCTGCAACTGATCTACTGAATACATACAATCTGATCAGGAATGAGCTGACGCTTTTCAGCTCAAAATTAAGTGAAAAAAAAGAAATAGTAGCCATAAATAAATCAGATATTTTAGACATGGAAACCAGTCTTAAAATAGCAGAAGACCTTAGCAAGAAAATATCCAAACCCGTACACTTAGTCTCAGCGGTATCAGGTAATAATGTGAAAAACCTGATTAGAACAGCTTCAAATTTAATTGATAAGGAAAATGAAGAAGAACTTTTAAACCTGTCATTCCCTGTCGATCATGAAACAGTCGGCAAAAAGGGATTAACATTTTAATATTCTTATCTTATCAGAATTCCAAATCCCTATGATCCTGGCAGTTGACATTGGAAACACAAACATTACCATCGGTAGCTTTGTAGGCAATAAGCTTATTTCACATTTTTGTGTAGACACTCAGAGTTTAATTAATCAAAAAACAGCAAACCCCATTAAAGCATCCCTACTAAATGAAAGTGAAAATATATTAGTAGCCTCAGTAAACCCCGACATAGAACCAACTTTTTACAAATCCATAGGCAAAAAGCATAAAAAGAAAATACTAAAGATAGGCAGAGAAATACAGCTAAGATTACCGATACTTGTTGAAAATCCGCAAACAGTTGGTATTGACCGGTTACTAAATGCACTTGCCGCATATAAACGAACCAAAACCTCTACCATAGTTATTGATTTTGGCACTGCAATAACAATTGACATAGTGTCCAAAAACGGTGAGTTCACGGGTGGTCTAATACTCCCTGGAATAAGGACAAGCGCTTATGCCCTGAATAAACAAACAGCACTTTTACCAGAAGTAGATATAAAAAGACCTGCAAGGATTATCGGAAAAAATGCGGAAGATGCCATTAAAGCAGGAATCTATTTCGGAACTGCTGGTTCAGTAATCCACATAATAAAAGAGGTGCGCAGGATTTATGGAGATTTGAAGTATACAATTGCAACTGGGGGAGACTCAAAATTATTTAAAAAAGATATTCCGGAAATTGACAAATTTGTTCCATGTTTAACACTGGAAGGAATAAGGTTGGCTTTTAAAGAAAATCTTAAATCATAGAATTTTGCTAAACTAATTTCTCTAATGATTTTTTTAACTTAGTAATCAGTACTTTATAGAGCTCTTCATCTCTCAAGTTATCCAAGTCACTGTCATTTTCCAAATACATCAAATCATCGTAACCAAAATCTAACGCCTTCTCTAGAGATTCCAATGATTTATTAAGCCTTCCCAACAATGACAAACTACATGCAAGATTGTAGTACACGAGAGGATCTTCGGGTCTTAATCTCGACAATTTGAAATCTGCCTCCAATCCTTTCTCATACATCCCGGTAGCGGTATATGCATTACCAAGATACATCAGGCACTCTACATAAGTAGGGTATTTTTCAAGAACACCCTCCATAAACCAAATGGTAAACTCATCATCAGTTTTTTGGAATTCTGGTGTTTTTAAATCAAACCTGTATTCTGGAATTTCTAACCTCATTTGATAAGTAGAAAAATATTTTTTTTCAGCGAATACCCAACGCATAGCTTGCTTTAGTCTATTGCAAATCAATATATTGTCAAGCATCATTTAAAAAAATTGCGTCGACAATTTAATCATGATTGTTGCCAATAGTGCTTATGCCTTTCACCTTGACATATTTCTGTGCGAAAAGTAGAATTTATGCTTCATTAACTTTTTATGTCGCAAAACCAATGTGAGTACACCAAGGGGCGTTAGTTCTAATGTGCTGTAGAATATTAAAGTGATGAGAATGAGAAAAGAGAGCAAACAAAAAAGCTCCATCATGACATAGAAATTTTTCACAAACTAAAGAAAGCTTTAAAAGGATAAGATGGTCCTTACAATTTTTTATCCATCCCTGTCTGCCAGATAAATCTTTCTGGGGAGAAAGACACATTTGGGCTGGCATATAAATATAGTAATCCAATTTTTATAACTCAAAAGATTAGGACTACCGTTGAAACTATACGAATATCAGGCAAAAAATATCCTTCACAAATATAATATAAATGTCCCTAAAGGAGAAGTGGTCACCAATGCAGAAGATGCATTAATAATATACAACCAATTGGGGGCAGGAAAATGCGTTATAAAATCGCAAGTCCTTGCAGGTGGCAGAGGGAAAGGTGGTGGCGTAAAAATAATTGAAACTCCGGAAGAAGTAAAGACATTTACTTCTAAAACAATCGGTTCTCGCTTAATAACTGCCCAGACAGGTGAGAAGGGGATACTGGTAAACAAGGTTCTTGTAGCAGAAGCCATTAATATAAAAAAAGAATTATACCTGGCCATCTCAATAGACAGGAGTACTTCCAAAATCACCATTATAAGCAGTACAGAGGGAGGGACTGAAATAGAGGAAGTCTCCGCTAAAACACCTCATAAAATTTTTAAAGAGCAAATCAATCCTTTATTGGGTATTCGTAATTTCCAGGCACGCCAAATAGCAATTAACCTGGGCTTGACAGGCCCTCTGTTAACGAAAGCATCCAGCCTGCTCAAAACCCTGTTCAAGGTATTCATTGAAAATGATTGCTCTCTTCTTGAAATAAACCCACTGGTTTTAACACCGGATGATGAGATAGTGGCCCTGGATATAAAAATGGAGATTGACGATAACGCCCTCTTCCAACACAAAGAGCTTTTAGAAATAAAGGAACTTTCAGACGTCAGTAGCGCTGAGAATATGGCATCAGATGCAGGACTTAGCTACATTGGACTGGATGGCAATATCGGCTGCCTGGTGAATGGCGCTGGCCTGGCAATGGCCACAATGGACATTATCAAACTCTATGGTGGAGAACCCGCAAATTTCCTGGACGTTGGAGGTGATGCCTCGGTTGAAAAGGTCACAACCGCATTTGAAATAATCTTTACCGACCCTCATGTTTCAGGCGTATTAGTAAATATTTTTGGTGGTATCATGAAGTGCGATATTGTCGCCGAGGGGGTTATCCATGCCATTGAGAAAGTTGATATTAAAGTGCCACTCGTAGTCAGATTGGAAGGTACTAATGTTGAAATCGCCAGAAAAATATTAGATGATTCTAAACTTAACATAATATTTGCGGATAGCATGAAAGATGCGTCTGAAAAAATAATCAACGCAGTAAATAGGAAAAAATGAGTATCTTAATTAATAAAGACACTAAGGTAATCTGCCAGGGAATTACTGGAAGTTCAGGAAAATTTCATACGGAACATATGCTGGAATACGGTACAAAGATTCTCGCTGGAGTTACTCCCGGAAAAGGAGGAACTCAGGTTTTCGATATCCCGGTTTTTGATTCTATGAAGGAAGCTGTAGAGAAAACAGAATGTGATACATCGATTATCTATGTACCTGCCCCTTTCGCCGCTGACGCGATAATCGAGGCAGTAGAAACAGACATTAAATTAATTATCTGCATAACGGAAGGAATTCCTACTATTGACATGCTGAAAGTCAAAGCGTATCTCAGCACTCAGACATCTCGTCTCATTGGACCCAACTGCCCCGGAATTATCACTCCGGGAGAATCGAAGATCGGAATTATGCCGGGTTATATTCATACACCTGGACCGGTAGGTGTTGTGTCAAGGAGTGGAACGCTGACCTACGAAGCGGTGTGGCAACTAACTCAAAAAAATATCGGCCAGTCAACGTGTATTGGAATAGGCGGTGACCCTGTCATTGGAACAACATTTATAGACGCCCTGAAATTATTCCAGGAAGATAAAAACACAGACGCAATAGTCATGATTGGTGAAATCGGAGGTAGCGCTGAGGAGGAAGCTGCTGAATTTATTAAACAGGAAGTAACCAAACCTGTAATAAGCTTCATCGCTGGACTAACTGCTCCGAAGGGCAGAAGAATGGGTCATGCCGGTGCTATTATTGCCGGAGGCAAAGGTACTGTTGCGGAAAAAGTATCCTGTTTACGAAGTGCCGGTGTCACTGTTGTAGATAGCCCGGCAGATATAGGAGAAGCGGTACAGAAGATACTCAGCTAAGTAAATATACAGTTCTCAAATATTATTTATGCAGCGTAGAATAAAACCGAAGGCCGAATCATCCAATAATGGATAAAAACTAACTTAACGGCAAAGCCGTATGATGTATTTATATTCTTGACCAATGGCTAAGAAACAGGGAATTGTTAACATAAATCATAATAGGTGTAAAGTATGCGGTATATGCGTTAATGTATGCCCTGTACAAAATTACAAAATAGAACATAAGAGACTCAAAGAGTTCGGTAAATGCATTGCATGTCTACAATGCGAAAGATATTGTCCTGACATGGCGCTAATTATAGATACTGAAAAATGACAAAAAGACTCATACAGGGTAACCAGGCAATAGCACTTGCCGCTGTAAAAGCTGGCTTAAGTTTTTATGCTGGATACCCCATTACACCGGCATCGGAAGTTTTGCATGAACTGGTTAATAAGAAAACAGTAAGAGTGTTGCAGATGGAAGATGAAATCGCCTCTATTAACGCGATTATTGGCTCGTCTCTGGCAGGAGCGAAATCAATGACAGCAACATCAGGCCCGGGATTCTCTCTTATGCAGGAAAGTATAGGTCTTGCCCATATGATGGAAATCCCATTAGTGATAGTAAATGTTCAACGTGTTGGGCCCAGCACTGGAATGCCGACATTTCCCGCGCAAGGAGACATACTGCAATGCAAATATGGCAGTCATGGTGATTACTTCCCTATAGTCTTTTATCCAAATTCCGTCGCGGAACTTTATGAATTCACCTTTAACGCCTTTAATGCCGCTGAAGAATCGCTTAGTCCGGTAATCCTTTTAAGTGATAGCTATGTGGGGCACCTCTACGAAACAATTGAGGAAATTGATTATCCAATATCGAAAAGAACTTTGGCCCCATTAGGAACTTCCAATAGGCACTTCACCGGCCTTACTCATGCCGATTCAAAACCGGTAACATCTGATCCAGAGGTACATAAGAAATTAATAAAACGTTTAGAGGCAAAGCAAAAAAAAGTATCCAGAAAGTATAATGATTATGAATATATTGAAAATAAGAATTCCGACACCCTCTTGATAGCATACGGCGCGATGTCAAGGGTTGCGTATGAATTCAAAGAGGATTTCGCGATTTATAGACCGGTAAGAATTTTTCCGATAGTAGAGAAAATTAAAGATATAGCAAAAAAATACAAACAAATTGTCATAATGGAAATGAACACCGGACAATATGCTAATGAGGTTGAAAGATTGCTGCATCGAGAAGTCAAGCTTATCCCAATACTGGGAGGCAAAATTGATTTAAAAGAGATTGCGTCGAAACTAAGAAGAATCAAAAAGAAAAAATGACCAAAGAATTAACGTATCTAAATTATCTGAAACAGGAACGGTTGCCCACACAGTGGTGCCCAGGATGTGGTAACGGAATTGTTCTCAAGGTGGCCTGCCTGGCTATGGAAAAATTGAATTTCCAGCAAAAAGGCACCGTAATGGTATCCGGTATTGGCTGCTCTGGAAGGAGTGCCGGTTTCTTTGATCTCGACTCAGTACACACGGTCCACGGCAGAGCGCTTCCGGTTGCTGAAGGGATCAAACTGGCCAATGAAAAATTAAACGTAATGGTTATCAGTGGTGATGGAGATCTTTTTGGAATAGGAGGAAATCATCTATTGCATGCATCCAGGAGAAACACGGACATCACGGTAATATGCATTTCAAATGCAATATACGGCATGACAGGCGGACAATGTTCTCCCACGACTGAAATAACCTCTAAAACGCTGACAACACCACGAGGAAATGAAGACTCACCTATTAATGTACAGGCACTTGTTACCGCACACAACTGCTTTTACGCCCGTTCTACAACATTCCATTTTAACCATGCGGTGAAGTGTGTTTTTGAGGCGTTACAACACAAAGGGTTTTCTTTTGTCGAGATAAAGAGTCAATGCATTACAAATGACGGCCGCAGGCGTGGTTTTAAAAACTCATATGAAATGATGATGTCATACAAAGAAAACTACAAAATCAATAACAATACGACCAAATTAGATCACAATGAAATTGGAATGATAAGATGAAATACACAATAAAAAAACTTGAAGAGCATGAAGTCAAGGACACGATTAAACTCTTCAGATCAATTATTGACGAGTTGCACGTGGACAGCTCTAAGGTTGAACGTTCACACTATAAAGCGACCCACCCTGTTAGCAAAGTCAGGAAACAACTGCACGATAAAGATAACGTCTATCTGGTAGGAAAGCTGGGAGATGAAATTATCAGCTTCATGTTTGCCCTTGTGGCTGATGGTGTTGGCAATATCCATTGGTCAGGTGTCAAAACGGGACATAGAAAAGAAGGATATGCAAAACTGCTTTTAGACAAAACGATTAAAGTATTCATAAGAAAGTCATGTCATGAAGCGAGAGTTTTTATTTATCCGGAAGCAAAAGGTGCGTGCAAACTGTTTAAAAGTTTTGATTTTGAAGAAAAATCATTTATCGATGAACAGTTCTTTGGTGTCGGAATCATTTTAATGGAAAAAAGGCTGGCACCGGTACCATTAACAAAAGTAGCAAAGAAAATAATACTTACCGGTGAGGCAGGACAGGGCATAAAACTCATGGCACATACCCTGGGCAATATACTCGCCAAAATGGGGAAAGAGGTATCACTTAATATTGTATATGGAGCAGCAGTGCGCGGAGGAGAAATAACTGCCGAATTAATCTATTCTGATGAGAAGATAGAAACCCCGTTTTTCGAAAAAGCAGACCTGGGTGTCTGCTTATCAAAAAGCAAGAAGGGGATGATTAATGCAAAAGAACTAATAGTCGAAGCAACCGCGTATGACAGCGACCTCATCCATCCTATACCGGATGTAATGCCATTCTCCAAAATCGCTATGGACCAATTCCATAGCCATGTATTTGTGAACATGATAGCTCTGGGGAGATTGCTCAGCATCATTGGTATAAAAATCGAGAAAGTAGATTTTGAAGCGGAATTCCAATCACGGTTCCTTGAAGAAAATACACGTGCAGTAAAATTTGGCTATACATACCAGGATTAAGAAATAAGAAAAACTTTAGCTCACTTTTAACTTTAGATATCTTTCTATGCAAAAATCCATTGTCCTTATAATCAGAGACGGCTGGGGCATAAATCCGAACCCGGACCATAATGCCATAAAAAATGCTCATACACCAATTACCGACGCTCTTCTGGAAAGTTATCCAAATACCATACTGGAAGCGTCAGGCACGGCAGTAGGCCTTCCGGATGGCTATCAAGGCTCTTCCGAAGTAGGACACCTTAATATTGGCGCTGGTAGGATTGTAGAACAGGAAATTACCAAAATAACAAATAACATCCGGGACGGCTCCTTTTTTAAGAGCTCTATCTTTCAAAAAGCAATTAACAACGTCCTGGAAAACAGTTCATCGCTCCATCTGATGGGCCTCGTACAGGATGAAGGTGTGCACGCACACCAGGACCATCTTTTCTCCATTATGAAATACGCGAAGGAGAAGGGTGTTGCAAGGCTATACATCCATTTCTTCGCGGACGGAAGAGATTCTGCACCAAAAAGTGCCTTAAACTATATCCGTACCCTGAAAGAAAAAATAGATGAGTATGGCATAGGAGAAATTGCCACATTTATGGGTCGATACTACGCAATGGATCGAGGCAAGGAGTGGCGGCTTACAACAACGGCATACGATGCCATTACTAAGGGAGAAGGAAAAAAGATAGAAAGCGAAGAAAACCTGGAGGATGCAATACAGGAAGTGTATAAAACAAAAACGCCAAATGATAAAGAGATGTTTGATGAATATATACCGCCTATGATAATTGGTGATTACGAGGGAGTAAAGGATGGAGACTCGGTTATTCACTTCAACTACAGACAGGACAGGGCTATTCAATTGACAAAGGCATTTGTTGAGGATAATTATCCGGGAGAAAGATGGAAAAAATTAGATATAGTTTACTGTGGTCTCACCAGGTATTACGATACATTTCCCTATAACATTCTGGAACCGATGGATGACAGCGGAGGAATGAACAACCTGCTCAGTCAAATTCTGAGCCAAAAAGGGTTGAAGCAGATCCGTATTTCTGAGACCCAGAAATACAGTCATGTAACATCTTTTGTTAACGGCAAACGCACTGAACCATTTCCCGGTGAAGAACAAATAGAGATCAAAGGGACTTTTGACCCTGCCACATTTGCAGACCACCCTGAAATGAACGCGTATGAGGTTACAGATGAGGCCGTTAAAAGAATAAATTCAAACGAATTCAGCCTTATGATCATAAACCTTGCAAATTGCGACATGGTAGGTCACACAGGTAACTACGAAGCAGCAATGAAAGCAGTAGAGGTTGTTGACGAATGCGTAGGCATCCTTACAGAAGCAATCCTGTTAAAAGGCAAGATAGCTCTGATTACAGCCGACCACGGAAATGCGGATGAAATGATAGACTACAAAACAGGCATACCAAAGACATCACACACGAAAAACCCGGTAGAATTTATCTATATTGCCAAAGACCACGAAAACATAAAATTACTGGAAAGAGGCACCCTCTCAGACATTGCGCCGACGATCTTACATCTCTTAGACATAGAAAAACCTGTAGAAATGACCAGTAATAATTTGATAATCCTGGACAAAACATAATCTTTCGTTTCTTACCAACAATTTTTTACTTTGCGTTCTCCGGCACTGTGATGAACGTAAATAAACAGGGAGCAATAAAGGTTGACAGCAAGAATCAAATTCATACACTGCGCCGACCTACATCTGGACAGCCCTTTTCAGGGCCTGACCACGAAAGAACCTTCACTGGCTGACAGATTCAAGCATGCCACGAATGACACATTCGTTAAGATAATGGACCTGTGCCTGGCTGAAAAAGTTGATTTCCTGACGATTGGCGGAGACACATTCGATGGTGCAGACAGAAGCCTGTGCGCGCAAATCCTGCTGAGAGATCAATTCGAGAGACTGCATAAGGCAAACATTCACGTTATCATCGTAGCAGGAAATCACGATCCTTTATCAGACTGGCTGACAGAAATAAAATATCCGGAGAACGTACACTTAATTGGAAGCGATAAGGTAGAAAAAGTCCCCATTGAAAAAAACGGCAAGACGGTTGCCACTATCCATGGAATAAGTCACAAGGAAAGAGAGGTAACTGAAAACCTCTCTTTAAAATTTCATGCTAAAGAAAATGGTCCTGTTTCTATCGGCCTGCTGCATGCGAACGTGGGTTCAAGAAAGGAACACGCCCCCTATGCACCTTGTACAATAAACGATCTGAAGGCAGCAAACATTGATATATGGCTCCTCGGTCACATACACACCCCGGAAGTACTCTGTGACGACCCACTGATTCTTTATCCAGGAAATATCCAGGGCAGACATATAAATGAAGACGGACCAAGAGGCTGTTATATCATAAAGACAGATTCGAACCGCAAAATATCATATGAATTTAAGGCCGTTCAAAATATATTGTGGAAACAGGAAGAGATAAACATAAAAAATATTATGACAGCGATTGAGTTGGCAGATTTACTTTCAGACAAATGTGAAGAAGAACTTTCAAAACTCATTAATGATGAAAAGGGGATTGTCATAAGGTGGAACCTTACAGGATCGTCTCCGCTTTATCATGAGTTAACTATGACGGATAAAATAGAAGAAACAAAAGAGATACTGGTAGAACATTTTTTCAACCAGACACCATTTATCTTTCCCGAATCAATACGATTATCAATCAAGCCTGAGAGAAAAAAGGAAGACTATCTTAACCAGGAAAACTTCATTGGTGATTTCCTCAAACTTGCCGGAAAAGCAAAAAACGACGATCACATGAAGAGCGAATTACTGGAGATGCTGAATCAACCGCTATCAAACAGGACAATAAGGAAATACATTGAAGAGGTAAGTGAAAAAGAGTTATTAACTATTCTGGAAGATTCTGTGAATTTGGGGATAGATCTGTTATCGGGAGATAAGTAGAAGTTTTAAGGTGGATTCCCACCTGCCATTGGTAATGTGATCACTTTAAACGGAAACAGTAGCATCTTGAAAAGAATCCGTAGCACCAAGGGTTCAGAAAAATATATTGCCATATGAGAAATTTATTTTTTACTAGGTCAAGTTGTCGACCAAATCCAGCGAATCAATGATTTGTATATAAGCCCAAAGGGCTGATTTATTAAAGCCCAGGGCATCGCCCTGGGTCAAAAGACAAAAAAATATAAGCCCTGAAAGGGCGATTTAAAAATGCCTCAATCCCTTTCGAACATACTTGTTCACATAGTTTTTAGCACAAAGTTAACTAGACCTTTAATTGCACAGACAATTAAAAAGGAGCCTTACAGCTACATGGCTTCAATTCTTAAAGATTGTGACTGCTCTCCGATTATTATTGGAGGGGTTGATGACCATGTGCATGTTTTGTGCAAGTTGTCTAAAACCAGAAGTATCAGTTCCGTTATTGAAGACGTTAAGAAAAAATCTTCGAAATGGATTAAGAGCAAAGGTGTAAAATACAAGGAGTTTTACTGGCAAAACGGATATGGAGTTTTTTCTATTGGAAAATCCCAGGCCAACACGCTAAAAGAATATATACAAAAACAGGAAGATCATCACCGCAAGAAATCATTTAAAGAAGAATTTCTTGAAATATTAAATCGTTATGGAATTGAATATGACGAACGTTATCTATGGGAGTAAATAATTAAATCGCCCTTTCAGGGCTAATTTTCGTAACATTTTATCCCACCAGGGTTTTCACCCTGGGCTATAATAAATCAGCCCTTTGGGCTTTAAGCGTAACATATTATCTTATTTCTCATAGGTACATAAATGAAATTCATAAAAGCATACATAGACGGATACGGAAAATTCCACAACCAGGACCTTGTCTTCGAACCGGGATTCAACCTCTTCATTGGCCCTAATGAGGCAGGAAAGACAACAATGATGTCATTTCTCAGGACAGTATTCTTTGGCTTTCCAGGAAGGAGAGATGCTGTTGACCGTTATGAACCTCTGGCAGGAGGTATCCATGGTGGAAGACTGGAGCTGGAAACAACAGATAAAAAAAGATTCTCTGTATCTATAAAACCCGGACGGACACTTGCCGGTGAAATAACTATCCTTAATAGTGACGGAACTGAATTGTCCGGAGAAAGCGCAAGAAAAAGTTTGCAAATAGCCCTTCATGGTATCAGTGAAAATATATACAAAACGGTATTTGCCTTCAGCCTGACAGAATTGCAACGGTTAGACACATTAGAAAATGACGAAATAAATGCACATATCTATTCAGCAGGTACAGGAGTTGGGGATGTTACCCTGCCGGATATATTAAAGACTGTCGAAGCAGAGAAAAACAAGATATATAAGCATGGTGGAGCAGCTCAAAGAGTACCCAAAATCACAAAAGAGCTTGAAAGAGTAAGGGCAGAAATATCCGATTTGAAAAAAGACCAGGAAAGATATAAAACAACAATCTCTGAAATAGATGCCCTGAGGCAGGAACAAACAAGGCTATCCCATGTCATTGACAATAAAAGGAGAGAAAAAGAAAAAGCCTCAAGATTAAAGGCTGGCAGAGACAATGTGAACGAACTAAACGAGATAGAAAAACAGACTTCTTCTTTACCATCTGTAATTGAAAAATTCCCTTTGAATGGCATAGAAAGGCTTGAGAAGTTTGAAGAGAAATTAACAGAAAGAAAAGATGAACTGCAGGAAAATAGAAATCAAATTAAAAACTTTAGTACACAAACAGACTCAATACGTATTGACAATAAAATTTTAGAGTCTGAAGCCCTTATTATCTCTTTGACTGAAGAGCGCTCTGCGGAAGCAGAAAACATAAAGAGAAAAGATGAAATCAAATCAAATACAACCTCACTCAAAACGGCAGTAGCAAATACAATCACCGACATCGGTACAGATTGGAGTGAAGATCGAGCGACTGCAATAGATGTGGGAAAAGAAGCTTTACAGAATATAAGGGTCCTGACTGAAGGTCTTTCAAATGCTCAGGTCAATGTTGAGAAAGCGGAAAACAACCTTACACAGGAGAAAAAAAACAAGGAGGAATCTACCAAAGAGTTTCAAGCGTTCTCCCGCAAACTGGAGAAAACCAGACCGACAATTCAATTCAGATTCTTACTGATCTTTGGAGTACCAATAGCAATAGGACTGGGGGCTTTCTGCTGGATTACCTTTAAACCGGTCTCCGGGATCATGGCCGCAGTTATAGGGGTTATATCCATTGCCGCTCTCTATTACATTTATTATAAATCAGCAAGCAGTAGTTTAGATGAATCAAAAGAGCAACTGTTAAACATCATGGAATCTAAGAAACTGTCTATCATGAAAGCAGAGAAAATGCTATCAGATGCAAATGATGAGTACCAGCGAGTATGCAAGAAATGGCAAATCTGGCTTGGTAATAATGGGTTTAGTACTGGACTGGACAGAAATGGTATTTTTGCCCTGATTGAATCTGTCAGAAAAGTTAAGGAACTGATAAGAAAGAAAAAAGATGCGGACAAAGAGCTGCAACACTCCAGAGAGAGAGCTGATACATACCTTGACCGCATAAATAATGTTTTAAAACTATGTAACCTGAAAGTAACATCATTAGACAATATTTCTCAGTCAATCCATAGATTGGATGATTCATTAAAAAAGCAGAAAGCACTTAAGGAAAAGAGAGAACAGCTCGAAGATAAGATAAGAGATCACGAATCCAGGAAAATGACGATTCAGGATCTCATTGCAGGCATAGAAAACAGTATTCAGAAGCTGATAGTTGAAGGTGGCGCCGGAAACGCCGAGGAATTCAGAAAGAACTCAAATATTGCACAAAAAAGAGAGAGTTTGCAGGAACGGAAAAATACTCTTGGAATACAGCTTGCAAGGATGATTGGCAGCACAACGAAAATTGAAGAGTTTAAGAAAGAAGTTGCCTCTGAATCTGATCCTGTGATGACTGACAAATCTATTGAGGAACATGAGAATGAGATAGTACAACTGGAACGTAAACGTTCCGGCATCACGCAGGAGATAGGAGCAAGGACAAACCAAATATCCGAACTGGAAAAGAGCAAAAAGCTGGGTGGACTAAGACTTGAAGAAGAAAACCTCAAAGCGATATTACGGGAAGTCCTTTCAGAATGGTCGGTTAATGCCTTGTGCCATACATTATTAAATAAGGCGATGACAATATATGAGAGAGAAAGGCAGCCCTTTGTCCTGAAACATGCGGGTCGGTATCTTGATAAGATTACAGGACAAAAATATGTTCGCATAATCAGGAAAGCCGATGGCAATAGGCTGGTAGTTGAAACACCGGAAGGATTACAAAAAAATGTGTCCGCACTCAGCAGAGGAACGGCTGAGCAACTTTACCTCTCAATGAGATTGGCATTTATCAAAGAGTATGCAAAAAGAGTGGGTACGCTGCCACTGATAGTAGACGATATCCTTGTAAACTTTGACCCTCAAAGGGCAAAGACAACAATCCGGCTATTAAATGAAGTGTCAAAAGAGAACCAGATCATAATGTTCACCTGCCATCCTAACACCCTGGACCTATGCAAAAAAGAGATTAAGGATTTTAAAGGGCATGTTAAGTTAGATACTTAATTGCCATGCTCTCAAACGGCGATAACTCATCCCCGTGCCCCTGCGCAAGAATGAAGCACTTAAGAGACGCCAACCAAACAAAAGAGACCACCAGATGGACTGGAAGAAGCTTATTTATCAAGCCTTTCCCTGCTTAATCGTATTTCCTGTTTTTACTATCAAAAATCTTTAATAGATATGAACCTTTTTAAGGAAAACTATGTTATAGAGGTAAGCACATTATTTTTTTATTAATTTAGAGAGGAAAATGAAAAATGGTAGGTAAATATAAGATATTGCTCATGTTTGTTGCAGTAGTAGGTGTTGCTTGTATAGTACTTAATTTCGCAGGAGTGGACACAAAGGTTTACGCACAGGATGCTGCAACAGCCAAGCCAAAGGAGTGTCCTTTAGGTAAAAGTGAAAAATGCTCCAGCGATAGCGGCTGCAGCAAGAAGGCGAAATGTGACAAGGGTGGTGGTAGCAAGGTTGATAAAATGATGAATCTTGCTCGTTGTGCGAAAAAGGAGCTATTGAAAGAGAAGATCAAGGCAAATCTGGAGAAAAAAATGGGAGCGAAAATGGATAAGATTGCTGATCTTCTAGTTGATGCTATGCTTGAAGAATGCAAATCTTCAACGGAAAGCAAAGTAAAAAGAACCGCACTTGAAAAGAATATAAGGGAAATATTTAGTGGAACTGGTAAGTAGTAAAATTGAGTTTACGCATGTTAGTAACCAATCTATTTTTTCGAAGTGTTATTTTACGAAATAAAATGCACAAGAGGCAAAACCGAATATCACATTTCCCTACAGAGCGGTTTTACAAGTTATATCCGTCTGAATCAGCTAACTTGCCCGTATGTATTGTACGGTACGGGCCGGTTAGCGGTCAGACCGCCCCAGCCAACCACAAAGCGTTCTCAGTCCTGAACACGCATGAACACGCATAAAAAAAGTCCCCAATATCCTTTTATGGATATTGAGGACCTTACTATCACAACTATAAATGATTTTCTTATAACGACTCTATACTTTTACACACATCTCTCTACTGTAGATTATACCGTAATAAGTATGAGTACTTTTTATAATATATACTTATAATTTGACAACATTTGCCGCTTTGCTACCCTTTTCGCCTTCTTCAATATCAAACTCTACCTTGTCACCTTCTGAAAGGCTTTTAAAACCTTCAGACTGAATTGCGGTATGGTGAACAAAGACATCGTCTCCATTTTCCGGTGTAATAAAGCCAAAACCTTTTGAATCGTTAAACCACTTAACTGTTCCTGTTGCCATAATAAAAACCACTCCCTTCAATAAAAAAACTAAAAAAAAAGGCGGCAAGATTGGAAAACCTTGCCGCCTTACTTATGTGTATAACATATAATCTGACGCTACAGTACAACCAATACTACCAGCAATTTCGTAATAGACACAAAGGTATCAAACATTATTTATAAAAGCAAGAGAAAATAAAATAAATAAAATCATTAAAATGACCGGTTTTTATATGATTTGCTAATTACGATTTGATACTTGATGTCGACCGATATTTTTCCTGTTGATTTTGCTAAACAACATCACTAGTATTTAGCAGAAATCTTTATAAGTTTTAAAATTGGCATTACTTTTGTTGGTACTCACGGACATGGTAGTGCCCATCACATGATATCTGGCAGCATCAGTGAAGGAGTGTTACGAAACACTTCCCATCCTGTTCTTATGATACCTACACACGACAGGAAATAAATATCCACTAACTCATTCGATCCGAGAATCATAACTATGGAAATAACTCCCTTTCAAAAATTCATACTGGTAAATCTTTATAATCTCTGGGAAGAGTACGGCACCAGTAAAGTAAAGACCTTAGACGCACTCATAGAAGAATACGATTATAAAGAAAAAAATATCAGAAAACCGATGAAGGCCCTTATCTCGGCAGGACTTGTTGATTCTGATTCGTACAGTGCATGGTTAACGAAAAAGGGGATTCGTCAAATGGAAGTTGCCAGTAAGTCCGACGATAGCACCGTTACCCGGGAAGACACGGCACCGGTTAATATTACAATGAATTTTCTGAAAAACTTTGAACAGGCGATCGGCAAATCCGAACTTCAGTCACCTGAAAGGGAAATGTGGCTGCACGGCATAACACAGATCAGCCAAAACCCCTTGCTCCTTAAAACATTAGAGACTGCTCTTAAAGCTACAATAGACAAAAACCCTTCTTAACTTTGCCAGGAATTGCAACCGGACGCACATCTTTGATATTTGCACTCTACTCCTGGTTACTCAAATGAAAAAATACCGCTTAAACATCAAATCCGATATTTACTGTGATGAAGATCAGTTAGGATTTGACATATATATCGACACCCTTAATACAATGTTTACGGATAAGGATTTTACAACACCTTTCTGCATTGGTATTTTCGGAAAGTGGGGAAGTGGAAAGACAAGCTTTATGCATCTTCTTGAAAACAGGCTTTTAAAGGATAATACCGAACCACGTATTATTCCGGTCTGGTTTAATCCTTGGAAGTATGAAAAAGGTGCTTGCAAAGGGAACAGAGTTTCCCGACGACGACTGGTTGATAGAGTGATTTATTCATTTGACAGAATCAACGGTTATCAGAGATAAAGACAAATCAGGAACTGTAGGTTACACCCAAAGTTTCAAACTTGGTGAAACGGTATTGATCCCCAAAGGCATATTCCTTTATGGTAAGGATAGGGAAGAAAAAAATATTGACTACGACTACAAAATTGATGTGTATCCGGTTACCAATAAACAGTACAAAGAATTTGTGGATAAAACAGACCATGAAGTGCCATATAGTGAAGGCGAAGATTCAAAACCATATATCTGGGATAAAGAAAAACGAACATTTCCTGACGGAATGGAAGGCCATCCGGTAGTACTTGTATCCCTTAACGACGCTACCGCTTTTTGTAAGTGGAGATCAGAAATAGAGGGAATAGAGGTGAGACTACCCACAGAAGAGGAGTGGGAGAAAGCCGCGAGAGGCAGAGATGGACGAGAATATCCCTGGGGAGATGAATTTGACGTTAATAAGCTTAATTGTGCCGATTATCATGTAAAGAAAGAACTAAGGGATTATGATGAATGGGGAAGAGAGTTTAAATACGGATTTTATGAATTGAATAAAAAAGACGTTTTTACAATTGAAGTTGGCAGATTCCCGGATGGAACAAGCCCGTATGGCTGCCACAATATGACAGGAAATGTAGGGGAATGGACCAGCAGTAAAAAAGACAAGGAAAGATTTGTATTGCGCGGCGGCTCGTGGGACAGCTTTAGTATCCAGTGTCGTTGTGTGCATCGTTACGGTGGTGTACCGGATGGCATGAGTGTCGGCATTGGTTTCCGTTGTGCCAGAACTCTTACCCTTTAGGCTTTTTACCCTTTTACTCTTTATTTTTTAATCTTTTATCTTTTAATTTAATGTATATGAGGAATTTAATGTTGATAACACTTCGACTCCGCTCAGTGTGACATCATATTTGGCTGGTTCAGGCTTGCCAGCCCAACGCGTCTTTCTGGCGGGCAGCCTGAATCTAAACTTTTAGGTTCAATCAACATGATTGAACCTGCTGTCGCTATTTTTGGTTTTTTTGGAGTGCAGTGACCGTGTCACTGCTTTAATATGCATCATCACGGATGATGCACTCCATAGTTCCGGTTTCACGGTTTCTTTATTTCAATGTTTCCACCGCAGTATACATTATTCGAAATTGCGGCCTCTATCGCCAATCGGGCTATCTCCTCCGCACTCTTCTTCTGATCATACAGTACGTGCATCGCGCCAATCGCGTAATCGCGGCCAGCCCCGATAGCGTAGAATTTCTGAAACTCTGTTACACACATATTAGACGAAACAAAAAAAATACGTTTTTTTGTGGCCATCAGAAATGACGAATCCAGTTCACCAAACGGAGAGTCAGCGTCATCACATTGATTTTTAACAAATGAGTACTTCTCATGTAAGACGGGCCACAGTCTTTTGAAAAACAGAAAAATGTTCTGTTTCGTTGATAACCTGACCGGTTTTTTACCTTTCAAATAATCATCCAGGATATTGTCATACAGACCCCAGCCGGCACCAGCAACCATCGCGTTACCTATACGCCTCAACTTAGACTCATTCAGATTATCGACACCTGTCATATTAGAATCAAAGCACTGTAATGTGTCTGCACCAATAACTATTTTATTGTCTTTCTTAACTACCACTGCAATAGACATATTTTTCTCCCGGAAAACCTGATAAGTTTTAATAACCGCCTTGATGAGTACAAACCGGTATCCAACCTCAGTATAGAAAATACCGTCCACGAATTATACTAAAAAAAACGTTGCTATCAGTACTGATCCAATCAGCATGAGTAAGCCTGCAAACGATAGATAGGTCAAAACATCTTTATTAATGGCCTGGATATGATAGAATAAGCGCATCTTTATTTTATTTTTTAACTAAAATCAAATTGAGCAATTTACAGTAGCCGCAACCTTCAGGTTGCGTAACTTAAATGTAATTTTCATATCCATCAGATGGAGAGATACGCAGGCTGAAGCCTGCGGCTACCAGACATTACTATCGCTCAACATATATAAAACTATGGAAAAATACTTTAATACATGCCCAAGAGATTGTTACGATACTTGTGCCATGATTACGACGGTTGAGGATGGCAAGGCGACGAAACTCCAGGGCGACCCAAAACATCCTATAACACAAGGGTTCCTCTGCTGGAAGATACAGAACGCCTTAAAGTTTGTGTATTCACCTGAACGCCTGAAACGCCCTCTCAAAAGAGTAGGAAAGAAAGGGACTGACAACTTCAAAGAGATTACATGGGAAGAGGCCTACCGAGAAATTGCGCACCAGATGGAAGACGTTCAAACTAAACATGGAGCAGAAGCAATATTGCCTTTTCACTATTATGGTCATATGGGACTGCTTAATAAGCAATTGCCCCAGAGGATTTTCACCACACTGGGCACCAGCAATTGCTCACCCACCGTATGTTCAAATGCAGGAAGAACAGCCATGCAGTATGTCTATGGCGGATTTTGGGGTCTTGATCCGGAAGAGATCAGCTCTTCCAAACTTATTATCTACTGGGGATTGAACGGGCCATGGAGCAATCTGCACGGTTACAATATGGTAAAGAAAGCCGTCCGTAACGGTGCAAAGTTCTATGTCATCGATCCTTTGAAAACGGGTCAACTCGGCAAACATCTCGCTATAAAACCAAATACTGACGGCGCTCTTGCACTGGGAATTGCAAATTATTTGATAACAAGCAATATGTATGACAAGGAGCATGTAGAAAAATATACACACGGTTTTGAACAGTTCAGGGAAGTAGCAAAGGATTTTGACCTTGAAAGGGTTTCAAGGATAACAGACTTATCGGTAGAAGATATTAGAGAGTTGGCAGAAGATCTGTATCGGATAAGGCCCAGCTTCATTCACCTGGGATTCGGTATCCAGAAACATCTTTACGGCGGTGAAGCCGCCAGGACTATTGCCCTCCTCCCTCCTCTGGTAGGCGGATTCAGGGTGCATTATAGCAATACTGACAGAGAAATAGACCTTGGTTTTCTTCAGGGCAAACACCTTATCAGCCCGGAAAAACCGAAAACTCAGAAGATGCGTAACATGGCACAACTGGGAAAACTACTTGAGGCGGAAGAGATTAAATTTCTTTTCGTCTTTAATACCAATCCTCTGGTAAATCTTCCAAACCAGGCACTGGTAAAGAAAGGTATGGAGAGTGAAGATCTCTTTACGGTTGTACACGATATCTTTTTAAATGATACCTGTAGTTATGCGGACATTGTGCTGCCCGCACCGAGTTTCCTGGAGTCATTTGATATCCACATATGTTATTACCACAATTATCTCTCCATAAACCAGAAGGCAATTGAACCTCTTGGCGAGTCAAAACCAAACTACCAGGTCTTTAAAGAACTCTCTGAAGCTCTTGGCCTGAACACAAAAGAGCTGTTCCCTCCGGAACGTGAAGTGGCCGAAGAGTTTCTGAAAAGAAGCAAGGCCGTTGATTTCGCCCTGAGAGACTTGGAACAGAGCGGTTTCTGCAAGATGAAACCCAGACCACAGGATGAATATCTCACTCCATCCGGAAAAATTGAAATGTATTCTCAACTGGCTGAAAAAGCCAATATTCCGCCACTGCCCGGTTATTATGAAGAGGAAAAGAGTGCGTACCCTTTCCAGTTTCTAACGGTAAATCATAAACGTATAACACGTTCTCAATTTCATAATATCTGGCAAAAGGAGATAGAACCAATCGTCCTGATTAATGATGAAGACGCTCAAAAGAAAGGTATAAAGGAAGGTGATTGGGTAAGATTAAAAAATGACCAAGACACTTTGAACATGAAAGCACGTCCTACGAAGGACATAAAACAGGGAGTTACCCTGGCCTATGGTGGGCTGTGGTCGAAACTGTGTGAAGGTAAAGGCGTCAACACCCTGATCCCTGATGTCGTTCAGGATTTTGGAGGTAACGCAACATATAACTCCACGTATGTTCAAATTGAAAGGCTGTAATGTTGTATAGTTAAACCAGGCTCCCATGCAGGAGCGTGTAATCGGGATAAGAGCAGGTATCTAAAACTCCGGAAGAGGTGTAGATGATTCCTCGGAGAGGTTTGATTTTCTGTTCCCCATGGCCATTTTTTCAAACTGATTAAAATGTTCCGGTTCTCCGATCACTGCCACTTTGTCTCCCACCTCTATCAGGGTGTGAGCACGAGGGTTAAATATTATTTTTCCATCCTTTTTTTTCAGGGCCACAATTACTACCCAGTTTTTTGCTCTAATGTCTGCTTCTTTAATGGTTTTGCCTGCCAATGCTGACGCCTCTTCTACAACAACCTCTTCTATTTGAATTTCCATATTACCGGCTTTTGCCGTTAGCTCCAGAAAGTCAACTACCGTTGGTTTAAGTATGGTATGGGCTATCCTGATGCCTCCAATATGATAGGGAGAGACGACCTTGTCCGCACCCGCTCTTGTCAGCTTGTAATCCGCACCCTCTTCATTTGCCCTTGTTACTATAAAGAGGTCCTTATTAAGTCCCCTTGCGCTGAGCACAACGTAAAGGTTCTGGGCATCTGAATCAAGGACTGATATAAGCCCCTTTGCTTTTTCTATACCTACGCTCTTAAGGAGATCGTCTCTTGTCGCGTCTCCATAGGTGATTATGACATCGTCATCTATATCGAGTTCCAGGGGTTCTTTTTCCACGATAACAAAAGGTATTCCCTTCTGTTTTAATTCATTGCAGATTACCTTGCCCATACGGCCGTAACCGCAGACAATATAGTGATTTTCCAACGACTCTAACACCTTTTTCAATTTTCTCCTCCCAAAAACATCCTGAATTTCACCTTCAAATATAGCCTTAAGCCCATAATTTAATGCATAAGCCACAACACCCAGACTAAAAAATATCAGGCCGATGGTAAAGGCCTTTCCCGCTTTTGAGAGTGGTTCTATTTCATGGAACCCTACCGTCGAGAAGGTGATAACAGTCATATAGAGGGAATCAAATATATTCCATCCCTCAATAATAGAGTAACCTGCAGTACCTGACGATAAAACAACAATGAAAAGGACCAGGGAAAGAATTAACTTTTTTCTAAATGTGATTTCACTGTTTTGCATTAAGTACGGAAAATTATGAAATTAGATTTTGTATCAAAAAATACCGCAGGCAGTTGCTGTCATTTTGGTTTATTCGCTCAAAAACTGCTAGAATCCGGATCAGAAATCAAGGATCCCCCTGACATTAACCATTTAAATCTTTAGCGATTTTATTTAATGCGGAACCTGCACGGAACCATTCTATCTGTTGTTCTGACATAGTATGTTTGGTTTCTATGTCCTCTTCGGTTCCATCGCTGTGCTTGATATTTACGGAAACATTATTGCCCGGAGCTAAACTGTCCAAACCCGTAATCGACACCTTATTATCCTCGCAGAACTTTTCATAGTCTGCTGGATTAACGAATGTCAGAGGAATGATGCCCTGCTTCTTTAAATTGGTCTCGTGGATTCGGGCGAATGAACGGACGATTACCACGACGGCACCAAGAAATCTAGGTGACATGGCAGCATGCTCACGTGAAGATCCCTCTCCATAGTTTTCATCACCCACAACAACCCATGAGGTTCCACGTTTCTTGTAATCACGGGCAATATCTGAAAACCTTATGCCACTCTCACCGGTGAAGAGATTTTTTCCTGTACCGGCTGGACCACCAAACGCGTTCACGGCCCCAAAAAAGGCATTATCAGATATACGATCCAGATGCCCTCTGAACTTCAGCCACGGTCCCGCAGGAGAAATATGATCGGTTGTACACTTCCCGGAAGCTTTTAACAACAAAGGAACATCAATAAAATCATTACCATCCCATGGCAAGAAAGGGGCCAATATCTGAAGACGTTCTGATTCGGGATTGATGGTAATCTCTACTTTTGAACCATCTTCCACAGGCGGAACATAACCTTTGCCGAGGCCGGTAAATCCGGCAGATGGCAACTCTTCCGCAGAAGGAGCTTCCAACATTACCTCCTCTCCGGAAATAGTTTTCAATTTATCTTTTAACGGATTAAAGGAGAGAGAACCTGAAAAGGCATATGCCGTAACAATTTCAGGAGAGCTGATAAATGAAAGCGTCTCTGTATTACCATCATTACGGGCACGAAAATTTCTATTATAAGAATTAACAATAGTGTTTCTCTCACCTTCTTTGATATCGGTCCGTTTCCACTGTCCTATACATGGACCACAGGCATTGGCCAAGACCGTCGCACCGGCATCAGTAAGGGTTTTCATCTGTCCATCACGTTTAATGGTATCTTCTATCAGGTTTGACCCCGGCGTCACCAATAGCGGAATGGACAATTTCAGGCCTTTTCCAACAGCATCCTTTGCCACAGCAGCCGCGCGCCCCATGTCCTCATAAGATGAGTTTGTACAGGAACCGATAAGAGCATATTTAATATTATCAGGATAATCTTCCTTAACTATTTCTTCTTTGAACTCTGATACAGAACGCACTTTATCAGGTGTATGAGGACCACAGACCAGCGGCTCAAGTTCTGATAGGTTTATTTCAACAATCTTATCATAGTATTTATCAGGATCCGCATATACCTCATCATCGGCCCTGAAACTCGCTGAATATTCCTCCGCTAAAGCGGCAATGTCAGACCTATCGGTTGTCCTCAGATAATCCGACATTCTTAAATCGAAAGGAAATGTAGATGTCGTGGCGCCGTGTTCCGCTCCCATGTTACATATAGTTGCCTTACCAGTGCATGAAATAGAAGCTGCTCCATCCCCAAAATATTCGACGACAGAACCGGTTCCTCCTTTAACGGTAAGCTCTTTCATTACTCTCAGAATGACGTCCTTGGCAGATGCCCAGCCGGATAATTTACCGGTTAATTTTATACCGATAACACCAGGCCACTTTATACCAAAAGGCAATCCTACCATAACGTCTACTGCATCCGCACCACCCACGCCAATTGCCAGCATACCCAGCCCCCCTCCATTTGGAGTGTGTGAGTCGGTACCAATAAGCAGGGCACCCGGAAAAGCATAATTCTCTAAAACTACCTGATGAATAATCCCTGCCCCAGGGTCCCAGAAACCCATACCGTATTTTTTTGCGGAAGATGACAGAAAGTCATAAACCTCCTTATTTGTCATCTTTGCGGCAGGTAGATCATCTTCCACACCCTGTTGTGCCAGTATCAAGTGGTCACAATGGACAGTCGTCTGTACTTGCACAGATGGTACACCTGACGACATAAATTGCAATATCGCCATTTGGGCGGTTGCGTCCTGCATCGCAACCCTATCAGGATACAGATCTACATTTGATTCCTTTCGCGTATATGGTTTTATGTCCTCCAGCTTCATATGAGAATAGAGGGTTTTTTCCGTTAGGGTCAAGCCCCTTCCCAGAATATCTCGTGCTCTCTGGTGTTTTTTTTCTATATCCTTATATAATTTTTTGCATGTCTCAATTGTCATATTTTCCCCCTTGTAATGCCCATTTCTTATCTATATATTATAGCGGCAAGCGAGCTTGATGCGCCTGAAGTTTAACGTGATCTAAAGTTGTAATAAAAACCATTATTCCCTTTTTCATTAAGCGTGAAAACGCTTCCTGAAAAAGAGGTTTTAAAGCACTCAGCATAGTCAGCTTTGCAAAGAATTTGTACAACAACATGATACCATAATATGGTATAAGTGCAAGCCTGCCTAACGGAACGCAGACCAAGGAATATAGGTTTTTCAGATCTGGAAAATTCGTTAATTCATAAAACGTATATTTGTTTATTCCGTAAAACTGTAAAGATAACTAAGCTCCGCTTAGTCAAAAAAATAGACGAAAGGAACTGATTTATGAAGATTGGAAAATATGAGCTACATTCAATTGAGACCGGGAGGTTTGCCCTTGACGGCGGTGCAATGTTTGGAATTGTACCAAAGGAGTTATGGGGTAAGCTCCATCCTTCAGATGGTCAGAACAGGATAGAGATGGCCCTCAGGTCCCTACTCATCATGGATGATAAACGCAAAATCCTTGTTGACACCGGCATCGGTACAAAACTTTCAAAAAAAAACCAGAAAATCTATAAAATTGACCAAACCAAGCACAATCTTGAAGCATCCCTGGAAAAATATGGTCTGGAAACGAAGGATATAACTGACGTGATTCTAACGCATCTACATCTGGACCATGTTGGAGGAGCCACTTATTTAGAAGGCAAGAAGCATAAGCTTACGTTTCCAAACGCAGCACATTACGTCCAGAAAACACATCACGAATGGGCAATAAAGCCAAGTGAAAGGGATAAAGGGAGTTTTATCAGAGAAGATTTCAAGACAATCGAAGGAGAGGGAAAACTAAGGCTTTTAGATGGGTACGCCATGATATTACCAAATATTGACGTAATAATCTATGACGGCCACACTATAGGACAGCAGCTCATAAAAATATCAGACGGAATAAACACGCTCGTTTACTGCGGTGATGTAATACCTTTTACCTCTCATATCAATCTACCGTATATAGCAAGTTATGATATTAGCCCAATAACGTCAATTGAAGACAAAGAGAAATTACTAACAAGAGCATGTAATGGAGACTGGGTACTTTTCTTCGAACATGATCCTGTAACGGAAGCCGTCAAAGTAGAAAAAATAAAGAAAGAGTATACGATAAAGGAAACAATATCTTTATAGATTTTTCTGACAGTACAAGCAGGACATTTTTAACATTAGAAACCTGTAAATCACGTTAAAAAAGAGAGGTTACTTTGAAGCTTAAAGGGAAAGTTGCGATCGTAACAGCAGCAAGCAGTGACAGAGGGAGCGCTATTGCAGAACTCCTTGCATCCGAAGGTGCGTCTGTAACAATTAATTACTTCAAAAACAGGAAGAGTGCTGAATCTGTCTTAAAGAGAATAGAAAACCGTGGCGGCAAGGCGATGGTAAAGCAAGCTGACGTAACCGTAAAAGCAAGTGTGAATAAAATGGTTAAGGAGACTGTCAGAAAATTTGGCAGCATAGACATACTTGTGAACAATGCACATGGTACCATAAGACGAAAAGCCCTTGAAGCAACTGTATGGAATGAATTCACAGAAAACTTGAACGGTGCGATAAAGGGCGCGCACAACTGTTGCCTGGCGGTAATTAGTGAGATGCAGAAGAAAAAATGGGGAAGGATCATTAACATAATGGACAATATAGTTAATGAACCCGTAAAAGGATATACCTGTCATATAACAGCCCAATCAGCATTGGTTGGATTGACGAGAAGCCTTGCAGTTGAGCTGGGCCGCTTCGGAATAACTGCTAATTTGGTAAATGCGGGGTTTACTCTAGCGAAGAAAACACCTCATGCACCACCTCGTATACAGAAGGCGATGGCCGAACAGACACCACTTCAGAGGCTTGCACTACCCATAGACATTGCCAAGGCCGTTCTGTTCTATGCTACTGATATGTCTGATTTTGTAACCGGAAATTGTCTATCAGTTGATGGCGGCAAGACAATGCGCTGATTGATATTTACATTTTAACACAATAGTAGCCGCAGGCTTAAGTCTGCGCAAAATAAGTAAGAGGACATAACATAAAGGCTACTTTCAATATTTATGAATCATTTACCAGGATTTTGGGCCTAATCTATTATGTTGCATCCATTCTGATCAATTTTTCAACTATTTTGAACAGGTCTTCAGCATTAAAGGGTTTGTAAATACAATCAACATTATCTTGTGAGTTAATTGTCTCAATCACTCCCTCATTAAAATTATTTCCAGTAATAAATAAAACAGGAAGTTCTGAACTTATGACCCTGCATCTTTTGAATAATTCATATCCATTCATTTTGGGCATATCATAATCTGTTATCAGTAGATCAAAGGTTTGTTGTTTTAACAAATTGATTGCCGCCTCGCCATCCTGTGCTGTTTGAACGGAATAAAGCCCTGCATCTTCTAGCAGAGATTTTATTATCACTCTAACCGGCTCATCATCATCAACAACTAATATCCTCTTCTCATTTACCGCTTTTTTTAAATCATCCTGATCATTTTGCAAGGAACTATCCATAATATTGCCCCCTTCCAAAGTTTACGCAGAAAATTAATAAAACAACATCAGTCAATACCGATACAAGCAATCCCGCATCGCAGGACAATATATGAATTTTCCCGCAATGTCAACTTGTTTTTTTGTTATCAATAATTTCCACATTGTAAAGATGTTTTGTTCTATATAATAATGACAACTATGACAAAAAGGACAGACAAAATAATTTTACCAAAATTTGGCAAATACCTTGAGTATCTAAGGAAGAGTAAGAACTTGAAGCAGTCTCAGGTAATTTACAAAAGCAATAAGATAAAGAATGGATCCAGAATTTCCAGCAGTAATCTATCCCGTTATGAAGCGGGGAAAACCGGCGACCCTTCATTCTCATTATTAAAAACATTTTCTATTATTTATGAAGAACCACTTGAAAATATTATTAAAGTTTTAATGGAAGAGAAATATGGTGTAGATATCGGATATAAGAAACTAGACCAATCTTATATAAAAGAATCAGAACCTATCTACGCACTTCAATTGGATGAAATTAATGAGTTGATTAAAAAATTGAATACTAACGGCCTGTTTATGCTAAAGGCGATTCTAAGGGGCCTTGGCACACAAAAAGAGTTTTTAGCAGATTAAGGCCGTACTCAGCTTTTCGTAATTTGAAATGTTAAACTGGCAGGTTGAGAAAATCCCTGTTAATACTCAGAAGAAGGAACACTACTATACGCTTCCCTGATCACACCGTATCACTTTGCTGGGCGGAGCGGCCGGATATAACTGCTACCATAATTACCGTAGTTACCCCAGCTCACACTGCCACCATCAAATGCAACACGCCAGGCAATCACCGGATTGTAGCTGTCACCAGTCCATATAGAGCTTTGCCCTTTATCAAAAACCGGATCTATAAATAAACCATTCTTTTTGTCTGCTGCCAGCAATGAAACAGCTTCTTCCAATGTAGGCAAACGCCAGTCGTTGTACCCCGCGTAACCTTTATCGTTTATCTTCTCCAGCAATTGTATTGATTTTCCGTAATTTAAATACTTAACGGTACCAGACTGGAACCACATTAATCCAGTGGCGTGGTCGATGACCACCTTGTCATTATTTATAGTCTTCGATTCATAGTTATTCTGGATTGTACTATAGCCATAAAATCCCCAATCAGTATTTTCATGTATTGTTATATGTGGAATTGATTGCGCCTGAGACACGGACAATTTCTTGAACGATGAACGCAAAATTG
>JABHIW010000074.1 GCA_018670825.1 Candidatus Scalindua sp.
CAAGCTTTCCTACGCATGTTGACATCGAAACAACTAACAAATGTAATCTGAGGTGCGTTATGTGTTCTCACAGTTTTTCTTCACCTGAGTTTAGAAAAAGTTTGGGAAGTATGGATGTAGAGTTGGCCAGGCAGATCATAAATGAGGGGAGCAGGAAAGGCATGGCATCAATAAAACTTAACTGGCGTGGGGAACCGCTGTTATGGAGAGATCACCTTGTCCAGACTATTAAGTATGCTAAAGAGCGTGGAATTATTGAAATCATTGTAAATACTAATGGACTGTTACTCGATGATAATTTGAGCCGTGAAATTATTATGGCTGGCCTTGATCAGATAATAATTTCTGTGGATGGTGACAGTGAAGAAACCTACACAAAAATTAGAAAGGGAGGGGATTTCGGTAAACTTGTTGGTAACATTGAAAAGTTTCTGGAAATTAGAGACACGCTAAATGTATTAAAGCCACTTGTTCGCGTTCAGTTGGTCAAGATGGATACTAATATACATGAAGTTGAGTCATTCATTAATAGATGGTCAAATATGGTAGATTCAATAACGTTCCAAGATTATACAAATAGAGGCGAAGGTGCCGAAAGGTTGACAAAAGATGGGAATGGTCTTAAAAAAGTTGGAAGAAAGGCTTGTCCACAGATTTGGCAAAGGATCGTAGTTACGTGGGATGGTAAGGTCATAATGTGTTGCAGAGATTGGGATTCGAAAAACGTTTTAGGTAAATTGGATTATTCGAAAGGAAAAGACTTGGAATATTTTTGGAGAGGGGCAACGTTGCAAAATATCCGCAAACTTCATCTTGAAAATAAAGTTGATGATATCACTGCGTGTTCTGAGTGCTCCTACAAAGAAAGTTTTAAATGGCAATAATACAAAAAAAGCAAGTAGAGAAGAAAATTTTACTTATGGCTGCAAAAATGGATTTTGCACGATTTATCCCTCTCGGTGTAGCTTACATTGCGGCATATTGTGAAAAAGAAGGGTACAACGTTCAGATTTATGATGAAATTCCGGACAGTCACAAAACATTATCAGATACATTAAAGTCTTATAAGCCTGATGTCGTAGGAATATCATGTATGACTGCTACATATACAAGGGCGCGTAATTATGCTAAGGAGATAAGGGAAACATTACCCAATGTTCCAATTGTATTTGGTGGCGTGCATCCAACTGTTGCCACGGAAGAGACTTTAAAGAATGACTTCGTAGATTTTATTGTTTGTGGTGAGGGCGAAGA
This sequence comes from Candidatus Scalindua sp., assembly GCA_018670825.1. Classification (GTDB taxonomy): domain Bacteria; phylum Planctomycetota; class Brocadiia; order Brocadiales; family Scalinduaceae; genus Scalindua. The sequence continues at coordinate 1,255 of JABHIW010000074.1, forward strand.
GACATTTGTTGAATTCCTTCAAAAGCACGGAAGCAATTGTGATTATTCTAAAATTGCAGGACTTGCTTACAAAAAAGAGGGTAAAATATCTATAAACAGGCCAAGGCCGGTTTTAGAGGGACTTGATTCATTGCCTATGCCAGCAAGACACCTTTTCCCTATGGATTATTATACTCAAAGATGGAACTGGCCCAGGGGTTATTGGTATAAGACCGCAAATATGATGTCTAGTAGAGGCTGTCCTTATGATTGTAATTTCTGTGGTAGTAAGTCCATGTTTGGAAGATCGTTTAGGGCATGCAGTACAAAAAGAACGGTAGATGAGATAGAATTATTAGTAAAAACTTACGGGTTCGAATGTATATCATTTTCTGATGATACGTTTGCCATAAACAAAAAAAGGGCTATTGAAATATGTCATGAGGTTAAAAGGAGAAAAATAAAAGCGGTATATAGGTATCAACTTAGGGCCAATACTTGTGATGAAGATTTGATTAAGGAGCTTAAAGAGGCTGGGTGTGTCCATATAGACATTGGGGCGGAATCAGGTTCTGATGAAATATTAAAGGAAATGAAAAAAGGCATAACCGTTAAACAAATCAAAGACGCAATAGCTATGATAAAGAAATATAATATTCACACCGGTGTAACTTTTATTATCGGTTCACCGGGTGAAACAATGCAGGAGATAGAGGCGACAAGAGAATTAGCTTCTGAAATTGACGCAGACTATACCCAGTTTTTTATTATGACACCATATCCCGGTACCGAATTGTATAGTTATGCAAAAGAAAATAAATTAATTCCCGACACCCTGACTTTTGATTCCTTTCGCCACGGAGGATCAGATTTAAAGCCTTTTTTGAATACGATCGTACCTCCGGATAAACTTGTTAAACTTAGAGACGAACTGAATGTGAGTTTTGCAAGCAAAATTGGAAAAAATTATCTTAAGCAGCCAAATTTCATAAATGATTTAATAAAAATATTTGCAACAAATCCGTACCTGTTCTTTAAATTCACAAAAGAATATATGAAGACACAAAATATTGGAAGTGCTTTAAAACTTGTGCTTCCACATAAACTTTAATTATAGAATGTAGAGATTGAAATGAAAGACGGAAAGCAGGTTGTTACTACGATCATTCTAGCAAGGGGTGGCTCCAAGGGTTTGCCAGGTAAGAATATTGCGTTGCTGAACGGCAAGCCTTTAATCGCCTATACTATAGAAGCCTCATTAAACTGTAAGTACGTGGATAGGACTATCGTGTCAACTGATAGTTCTGAGATAGCCGAGGTTGCTAAAGAATATGGAGCGGATGTTCCTTTCATGAGACCTGTCGAGCTATCAGGTGATTTTGCCAATGCAGAAAAATGTTTATTACATGCCGTAAATTGGCTTTCGGAAAATGAGGGTTTTTTCGTTGATATAGTGTCTTACATGCAGGTGACTGACGTATTCAAAAAAAAATATATGTTAGAAGAATGTGTTAAAGTCCTTCTGGAGAATCCTGACATAGAGTCTTCATTTGTAGGCTATAAAGATCACAAAAACTACTGGGTTAAAAATGGAGATAACTATGCCAGATTGACAAATTCCGGCAATATGGACCGCCAGAAGAAAGAACACATATATAGAGAAGATACAGGCCTTGGTTGTGCTACCAGGATTAAGGCTTTAAAGAGTGGAAGAAGGCTTGGTGATA
>JABHIW010000141.1 GCA_018670825.1 Candidatus Scalindua sp.
GAATAATTATTCATTTTTTTGCCAAAATTGGCAAAATATTTTTATAAAAACAATAAGTCATTAATGATACCATTTCTTTTTAGTAAGATTCAAGCATATCATTAACAGACAAGTTTTATTTATGGGGCAGGAAGTATATTTGCTAAAAGCAAAGGAGTAATCTGATGATTATTGAAGTGTTCGTATAAAGGCTGGCAGGAAATATGTTTTACAGTGCAAAGGGGCATCTCTCGCAATTAAGCATATTCTTGACTAACCAGTTAAGAATTTTATTTTTTTGTCTTTAACCGCATTAATTTAACGTGCAGGAAAAGTGACACACAAATCAATAACATTTGAATAAATTTAAGAACGTTAATTTAGATTACTTATCTTCTTAATAATGGAGGAACATGTCCCTGTTATTCTTTACAATTCAAAGTTCTTATTAAATTCGACTCTCCATTCCAGTTGTGAAAGTTTCTTCTCTTCATTTTTTCTGTATGCCAGTCTTGGATGTTTGTCCAGTTCTTTCCATATTTCTTCAAGTTTTGATTCATCCACAGTCTCTAGGAAAAAAACTGCAGCGGTTAACCGTGTTAATAGATTTTCATAGGGAAGCTCCCACTCATTTATCAACCCTTTCCCTTTCAGTTCATCAAGATGTTCTTTTACTTTTATAATATCAGGTACATTCATTATATCTCTCCCTATTTATTAAAATATTGATACAAATATCGTGTTTAACATTTCTCTGTTTTTCAAGTACATCCCCACGTCAGTTACAAACATTTAAAATTTATTCAGTTTATTATCTGAAACAAATCTAATCAATAACCGGACAAATTCTCGATAGTGATACCACAAAGTTTTATCTATTAATCAGAATAATATAGTTCTGCCGGGATCTTTGATTATCCTATCTAAAATCCTACCCATGTCAAATCTTAACTTGTCGTAAAATCAGAAAGCAGTTTGATATCTCACCTTAACAAGCTGTCCGAGAATGCAAAACCTGATAAATCATCCATTATGAATGATTTATAGAACCACTTGGAATAGATAAAATCTAGCCCAGTTTACCTTTAAAAAACACTGTGCCATGTCACAAAATTGTGACAAACAAAAGTGTGACATGGCGCACTTTTCATTGTAAAATATACTCCACCACGATCACAAGCAGAATATAACATTGTTCAAGAATAGATTAAATTGATGTCAATTTGCTTATTTAAGAGACTCTTGTACATACTCACAAAATCAATAAGAATTTAAGTGCCAATTTGGCATAAAACTTGTTCTATATGTTGAGGTTAATTCAACAACAAGGTGGAGGAAAGGAAGGGTTACCTAAAACGATTCAGCATGAAAGTTGTCAGCAAGGAATCTGTCAATTTTGACTCTATACTAAAACCGATTTGGTTTTTAGCTTCTCAAAAAAGCAAATCTTGCTTGCAGTTATCCCCGGACAAAAGGCGCCGAGGACTTTCCCCGGACTGAAAAACGCCGAGGACTTTACTCGGGCAAAATTGTTTTTGGATTATTGCCGAAAACAATTTTGAGATGAGTATAAATAAACGACTGTATACGTAAACCTAAAATTATTTTTACGAAACAAAAGAATAGAAAGAGGAAATTATGAATATTTTTAACAAAGCGACATCCGGAATTGGCGGTATTTTTAAAGACCTCAATAAAAAACTTGATAAACTTGGAAATGAAGTTAACAAAACTGCTTCTGAAGAGATATATAAAGTCATTGAAGACGCAAAAAATTCTGAGCAAAGCGTTGAACCTGCAGCAATAGCTAAAATTGGCCAAACAGCAATCAAACAAGCGGAAAGTACATTAAATGAAGAACTCGCTCATAACGGTTTCAAGAATAAATTAATAGAGGAAACTGAAAACGATATAAAAAGATTCGAAGAGTTGATATCGAAGATGGCTAAGGTTGCCAGTTCCGTTACTGAGAAAGGTAAGAATGGATGGGATGAGGCAAAGAAAAAAGCCGACGAGGTTGGATTAACTGCAGAAGCGATTAAAAATGGATTCAAGTCATTTACCGTAGGAGGCGGAGGAGGAGGAGAATTGTTTTTCGGTGGTCAGTGTAGTATTAACGCAGCGTTTAATCTGCATGAAGCGGACCATAGTGCCAATTTGTATGCAGTAGGCGGCTCTTTAGGCGCTTCAATAGGCGGTGAGGCAGGAATTGAATTGGGGATATGGCTACCCAAACCGGTTGATCTCAATGGGCTGGGATGGTCTATCGCTGCCAGTGCCGGGTTTGTTGTTGGTTGCAGTGTGGTGGTTAACATTGACATTAACGGACATTTTGAAGGGATTGTTGTTAGTCCTGGAATGGGTGTTGATTTTGACTTTGCTGTTGGAATCGACTATACGTATGCTACTGATAATGGTTAGTTGAAGAACAATTGAGAAGCTCATCTATAGTTCTGACCTGAAAAACTAAAACAACCTGGACTACACTAAAGTGCGGCGTGCGGTTACCCCTTGACCGATTGCCCGAGAATAATCAAAGCATTATTTACTGTCATTTTTACCCACCAGTCTTTATGGTGGGCTGAATAGATTCTGAACTAAATCCAGAATGACAAAAATGGTGATATTTGCTTATGCTTGATCAGCCTTTTGAATTTTATAATTAAATTTCTTTGCGCTCTTTCCGGCTTCTTGTCCTCGGCGCCTTTTGTCCGGAGAGCGGTAAATAACTGCTCATTCTTTTACCTCGTTTTATTTTTGTCGTTCTTCTCTCGACTTTTTTATCTCTTCGTTAAGCAACTCTGCCAGTTCGGAGTCTGAGAGTTCTTCTGTATCCGGTAAATCGTCTGTTGTTTTGATCTCTACTGGATGAGTTTGAGTAGCTGTCTCCTGTTTAATTTTGGATGAAGAAGATGGCGTTTCGAATAAATTGACAAGGTAATCGGCCAGAGATTGAATGGTAGAAAAATTCCATGTAGTCGTAGCATTCAGTGAGTGACCTAACCATGAGCCTAATTCCTGGCTTAGTTTAACCGCAAGCACGGAGGTCAGACCATAATCAAAAAATGGTTTGTCCGGTTTGATAGTTGCTTTATCGATTTCCAGTTCCTTTTCCATCCATTCAATTAACCAGTCCCGTATAGAATCGGCAGTACGAGCAACAGGAGACTTTACTTCTTCTTGAGTAGCAGAACTGGCTGATTTTTCTTCTCTCAGTACCCGTTTGAGCACCTTTCCCGCCGGGTTCTTTGGGATGCTCTCCACAAATTCAACAACCGTCGGGACCTTGAAATCCGCGATACGCTTACGACAGTGAGAAATAATTTCATCAGATGTAGCGGTTCTATCCCGCTTGAGTACAATCTGAGCATTGACCTGTTCTCCCATGAAATCCTCAGGAATACCGAAGACTGCTGCCTCTGAAACTGCCGGATGCTGATAGAGAATATTTTCCACCTCTACCGGATATACTTTGAGTCCACCAACATTAATCATGTCTTTTAATCGATCGACAATATAGAAATAACCATCTTCGTCCCTCTTCCCGATATCACCCGAATGGAACCATCCTTCTTTGATCACTCGTGTCGTTTCACTCGGACGGTTCCAGTAGCCCAGCATTACATTCGGGCCCTTAATAATAATCTCTCCCATATCACCCGGTTTCACTTCTCGATCATCAAAATTTATAATTTCCATTTCAACATCTTCAATCGGCAGACCTATAGAACCCGGTTTCACATCGGGTTGATGATTGTAACTGGCAAAAGGTGTTGTCTCTGTGAGTCCGTATGCCTCATTAATAACCGTGCCATACTTTTCATGCCATTTCCTGGCAATCTCAACGGGCAGGCTTGCCGCGGCTGAGAAATAATAACGTACAGAACTCAAATCCTGAACGGATGCCTTTTCATATAACGTGATAAAGTTATTTGGCACACCAAAAAACAGGGTAATCTGATCATCAATAACCGATTGAATAACCTGCTCCGTTATGAATTGACGTTGCAATATAACTGTCATGCCGGTACTCAGAGAGCTGTTGAGGATAGCATTCTGTCCAAAGCAATGGAACAGGGGCAAAAAAAGTAATATCCGATCATCCGGAGCCATACTACATTTGTTCACAAAAGATTTCATATTTGAAATTACATTCCCATGTGAAAGGGTAGCTCCCTTAGGAAAGCCGGTAGTACCCGATGTGTAAAGTATCGCTGACGGATCGTCACGATCCATATCCATACTGTGAAAATCAGATGAAGCGCCTTCTGCCCATTGGGACCAGGAAATGTCCTCGCCCACCTCTCCCTCAGCAATTACAATGTGTTTCAGATGTGAGAGCGCGTAAAGCGGCACATTATCCCGAAGCTTTTCCGTAGTGATAAGTACCTTTGGATTACTGTCTTCAAGGATAAATCTTACCTCTTCCGTTTTCAGTGAGGAATTCAAAGAAACAGCTATCGCGCCGATTTTCAGAACACCCAGATAGGCCACTGCAAACTCTGGGATATTTGGTAAAAACAACGCGACACGATCCCCATGTTCAACCCCCAAATCGCAAAGCGCATTCGCCACCCGGTTCACTAATTCATTAAGTTCTTTATAATTTAATGATCTACCTTCAAAAACCAGTGCTGGCTTGTCTGAGTACTGTCGGCATCCATGTTCTATGTGCTGTGCAATATTCATTGAGAAGGGGCCTCCGAATCATGACTGTTTCTTCTTTCCGTATGGGATAAGGATTTCAAGCTAAGCAATATATCTTTGATGGCATTCGATATAAAACCATCGGAAGCGATATCATTTGCAACACACCTTATATGTTCGTCAAGTGGCTGTTCATTATCATTCCAGATATACGGACGATCCTTCGAAGGAGGTCTCTCTATAACTTTATGAAATGCCTCGTACAACTTTGAGGTTGCAGGTGATAAACAGACACGCGCGTCATAGTGGCCTGAAGTCGCAAATGTTTTCAAATCGACAGCCTGCACTCCAAACATCAAAGCAATCGCCATATACTGCTGAAATAAATCTATAGATTGTCGTGTTAAATTAGCAGAACCAAACCCCTGGCTATTTATGTTCTGATTGAATTGTTCCGCATGCGTAGGGAAACGATCCACCAGTGAATTTCCATAAAATGTCAAGAGCGGCATTATTGAATTGCCCGTTATCTGAAGACCTTTGAGCCCCATATTTACCGTGCGTGAAGTTTTGCCAACAAGGGAAGCAGGTAGCCCATTGTTGAATTCCGGTGAGACAAGGAGCGCAATCTGTACATCAAGGTGCTTAGCCATTAAACCGATATAATTGCGCAAATGATCCATCGCCACACCAACGTATTGCCCCAGAAAGTTACCGCAATTAAAATATCGTTGGTTATCAGAGTCTATCAGTGGGTTATCAGTGGCAGAGTTAATTTCGACCTCTACCTGCTCCACAATCTGGGCCAATCCGTCAATAATCGGCCCCATGTATTGCGGATGGCAGCGAAGTGAATAACGATCTTGCGGCAGCCCCTGACCATTTTGTGGAAAATTCCCACTAAGTTCGTCTCGAATTAATTGTGAACCATCAAGCAGCTCCAGCATTTGAGTAGCACTCCAGACCTGTCCCGGATGGGCTTTGTGCCGGTGTATAAATGGATGAAACGATTGGTTTGTTGCCCCTAGACCTTGAGCAAACAGCGCATGCACACCCATCGCAAGTCCCACTAAGTGCCGGGCATCATGCACGCAATTGGCGGCAATACCGGTCATGACGGAAGTACCATTTGTCATAGCCAGCCCCTCTTTGGGAGCTAAACGTATCTGTGATAAACCAAGCTGTTCGAGTGCAGATAGGGCATCGATCTCTTCCTCATTAAAGTCGACCTTAAAGCAGGTATCCGAGCCAATGAGCGCACCTGTTATAGCGGCGAGTGGTATCAGGTCACCACTCGCGCCAATAGAACCAAGTTCCTGCACGTGCGGGGTAACACCCGCATTGAGAAAGACCTCAATACGTCGAATAAGATCAAGCCGTACCCCTGAAATACCTTGCATAAGCGAATTTGCGCGTAAAAGCATGCCCGCGCGAACGTCTTCATTCGGCAGTCTTTTACCCGCACCCGTCTTGAGAAACCAGACCATATTATTTTGCAGTTCTGTAGTCTCTTCTTTTGAGATCAAAACATCTGCCATCCCACCAAAGCCTGTCGTTACCCCATAAATGGGTTTCTCAGCATCCACAGCCTGCATAATATAATCAAAAGATGCCTGAACCCTCGCAAGGACCTGTTCTTCTTCCGTCAGACGAGCCTTTACACCAAAACGTGCGACACGCACAACATCATCGATAGTAAGACCCTCACCACGTACAATAACCATATTGTCATTGATTTCTCTATCACTGATCTTTTGTTTATATTTTGCAGTTTGCATACAAATAATAATATTGTTTAAAACAACCTGAACCGAACAAGTCGGAAATATAAGATTGAGGGATTTATAAATTCTTTAGTCCCTGGATGATACCATTTCATGTTAGTAAGATTCAAGCATATCATTAACAGATTATTTTTATAATCCATGATACATTTAAACTTGCGACACTTATCCCAATATCTTCACTGAAGCCGGAACTTTTCAAATTCATGAGTTTTTAAATTGTACGATTCAGAATGGAACGACAATATTATCAGATAAAATGGCGAAGAGGGAATTATAAGAGTTGGAGAGAAAAAGAGGCGTTGTCAGACAAAAAGTATAATTAATTCTTGAAGAAAAGAACAGGATCAGATTTTATATCAGAATTAAATAAGTAACTTGAACGTTAATAAATAGCATATGTGTCAGACTAGAGAGCTAAAATGTTCCAATGATTTTGATAGTTATCAATGTACAACTTAAAATCTCTTAATCCGTCGACTGAAGGTTTGTATCAAATCGTGGTGGTAATGATTCAAAACGTTCCCGGTAGAGATCGTCCCTTGATTCTGAGGCATCAAGTCCGCTGGCTCCGGGTATCGTAAATTTTTCTTCCAGAATTTCCTTCTCCCCTGCCATTATCTGTTCCAGGTGTTTATGTAAGTCAGCTGTAAGAGTAGCCACATTGACTGATTTCACATCAGGATCATTATCTATGATCTCTTGAAGGCCATTCTCAAGGACCATAATTAAATCGTCCAATTCAGCTTTATTAGTTTTTATCGTTACTTCAGCCTTGGAAATTTTTCCATTAACACTGGCAAATCCTTTTGCCTTAGCTTCCAGTTCCTTTTGTTTATACTGTAGCAGTGTTTGCATAATTTGAGCATTTGTTTTTGTTGTCTTTGCTTCACTTTTCAAATCTTCAAACTCCTTGCTTGTCTCCTTAAATGCCTGATGGACTTTTGATATTGATGCTTGCTCTCTCTCTCTAGACTTAATGGCCTCAATAAGTTCTTGTTTTTTCCTCGGATACTCAAATGAGAATCTGTAAAAAATGCCTGCAACGGATGCTAAATCTTTTGTCTTGGGTTTGTCATGTCTAGACCAATAGGTTACGTCGTTCGAGAACTTGAGAAAAGCAAAGCTTTTCTTCTGCACTACTCCCATATAACTGTTATGTGCAATTTTTGAAGATAAGATGAAACTTTTGGGAGAATCAGCTTTGTCTACGATCGTATACAAAGCCCCGTTGGGAAATTTAATTTCTCCAAATTGCATGGGCAAGCAAAGAAGAGCATACAACGCGTTGATACGGGTCATTGCCGCTGCTCCAAAATCATTATATTGGAGAGAACTGGTAACTGATTCCCCACTGCTTGAACTTGGACTCGTAGCGGTTATAGTATTGGTATCCATTACTATATTATGAGTCCACGCAGAAACAACATTACCTGAAGAAAGGGTATAGGTAGGTGTCCAGGTCGATTGACCTGCCTCAACATTAAAAAAAACAGGAAGTTCAGCATGTTCCAGAACGCCAACAATTGAGTCAAGGACCTGTACCGAGTAATTCCTGGAAGCCTCTTCTCTCAGTTCAAGGAAAGATTTATAGTGCATCTTTTTCATAAAACATCCTGTCAATGAAAGAGCAATAACGACAGACACCAGTATATTTATAACCGGTGATTTTCGTATTTTAGAAAAAGTGAATGAAGACAATAGTTTTCTGAACATTCAATTCCTTTTATTGACTGGAGTAACCAACTGATAATAAATAATCGCTTTCTAAAGAATGTATGTATAGAATAATAATTATTAAAATTCAAGTCTTTTCCAGAAAACGCTTTATATAAAATTAGCAATGGTAAATAAGGACATGATTAAAAGTGTCTGTCCGTAATTCTTATGTCCCTATTTCTCATTGTTGTTTTCGTTGCCGTCCATGGTATCTACATCTTCTCTTTTTTCACGTTCAACAATAGTTTCATAACCGTCCTTATCTTTTCCAGCAGACTTCTTCTCATATTCGCTCACAAGTTTGTTAAGTTCCTCATCATAAGCAAACTCTCCTTTACTAAGTATGTTAAACCCTGACACGCTGTCTAATACATCTCCCTTTTGATTAAATGTATAAGTAGCTGTGATCCCCTGCCAATCCTGGATAAAATGCAAAGTCTCTGCAACTTTCTTCGGTACTGTTGACTCTGATGTCTCCATTGCATGGGCCAGCATCTGCACGGTGTCATACGTATGCGCAGCCCAATGTTCCGGTGCATAGCCGTATTTTTTTTGAAATCGTTCTCTGAACTTTAGTAATTCAGGACCTTCATTTATGACTGCTGTGCAGACAATCGTTCCTTCCGCTCCATCTCCTGCAATTTTCCACAGCGCCTTTGTATCAAGGGCATCCCCACCAAAGAACGGGCCGGTAATATTCAACTCCCGGACCATTTTAATAATCCTGGCTGCCTTTGGCATCTCGGCGGCAAGGAATATGGCATCAAATACATCATCAAATTTTTGCCCCTCAATAAGATTTGCGCGCCGCATTAATTCCCCTTTTATATCGTCTTCCCATGGAGTAAAATGCACGCTTCCAACAATATTCACCCCTAAATCTTCAGCAAAGGTATGAAAGCTATTGGACAGGCTTTCGCCATAAATATCATCAACAGATAGAATCAATACATCCTTAAACTTCAGTTTTGCAAGTGCTGCAAGTCTCATTGCATACGCAGTATCCGTAGGCAAGGTCCTGAAAACAAATCGAAACCCATGATTTGTCAGCGAAGGAGTCGTGGCAAAAGGGGTAATAAATACAACCTCATCCATTTCATAAATAATGGAAACAGGGACAGCAACTTCTGAGTTGTTATGTCCAATCACTGCAACTACATCCGGATCCTTCGCAAATTTATGTGCAATCTTTTTGCCCTTTTTAACCAAATGATTAATATCAACATCTTCAAAAGCGTCGTCATCTTCAAAAACCATTCTCAGCTTTCTCCCGAGAACTCCACCATTCTGATTCAGGTCTTCAATTGCCATTTCAACTCCCTCAAGAAAATGACGATCATCATTTAGCGGAAGTGCAACACCGATTACGATATCACCTTTACCTTTTTCTGCTCTTTTCGTTGTTCTCTCTGCCGGCTTTGAACAGGCAGAAACAAGGAGAAGAATAACAACTACCAAAAGTCTGTATTTCATGAACATATGCCTGCTAGTGAGAAGAGTTCCTATTCTGTTTGATTTTTTTGTGTGCTTTCATCTGAGATAAAAGTCCTTATGTAACGTTCCATACTTGCCAACGGAGTCGCTTCTTTTGTTTCAATCGCAGATAGGTGCCCTCATCTTATCTTGTCGCCTGATCTGCCACCGGCTCAAAACCTTCACTCTGTTTTATCGGCTAATCGGTAACTTGCTCGAAATTTTTGTCCTGATTTATCGGTTGCTCCTCAGTCATGAGTCCAATTCCTTTGCCTGTATCCTGTATGGTATTTTGTGTAAGATCTTGTTTGAGATCTAATATTATTGGCAAACCATCTTTGCCTCTTCCGATAACGACAACCTTTGTGTTATCAGATTGGGCGAGTGCGAGAGTTGCCTCAACACCTTTCCATGCTAACAACCTGTCGGTAAGAGTTGTTGCCACAATACGCTGAAAAGTCTGAATACCCTGAGCCTCGATCTTCTTTCTTATCTTCTCCTTCTTTTCTCTTTCTATGATGAATTCATATGCCTCAGCCTTTTGTTGTTGCGTGAGTTTGTTCTCAATGGCTTCTTTAATTTGAGAAGGTAGTTCTATCTGTCGAATAATAACCTCATCAATGATAATAAATTTCGAACTTACCTGAGCCGACGCTTCCAGGAGATATTTTTGAATCACCGCCCTTTTCGTGGTATACACTTCTTCGGGCAAATATTTTCCAATCGTAGTACGCAGTACAGACTCAACCTGAGGGATTATAACTTTCTGAGGATATTCCGGGCCCACACGTTTATGCAACAGGCCGACAAAATCATATTCCGGACGATAACGAATAGACAGGTTAAGATGAAACGTTAATCCGTTTTTAGACAACACATACATCTCATGCTTAAGCTCTTGTATCCTCACATTGTAAATAAAAAATTTATCCCAGGGAAAAATAAAACGAATACCTTCCGGATACACCTTCTCAACTACAGTACCACCAAAAAACCTGTACCATAATACCCCTGCCTGCCCTGGACCAACGTTATAAATAATTCGTGGCGAAAGAAAGACCGCAATAAATAAAAGCCCAAGGATCGAAAAAATTATCCTAATCCGATTTTGAAACCACACATTGCCAATAAAACCTTTGAAACTTCTGAAAATATTTCCCATAGGTTAATTATTCTGAAAATTATTTAAATAAAAAATATTGAATAAAAAGGAATCAGATCGATTGTATTTTTCCATATTCCATCTTCAATACCCTGTCAGCAACATGAAAATATTTATCGTCATGGGTTGCAGCAATAACAGTTTTTCCCCGTTTTTTTAAATCCAGGAGTAATTCATTATAAAAATATGCCCTGAATTCAGGGTCCTGGTCCGCGGCAACCTCATCAAACATGTATATTGGTTTGTCCTCCAGAAAGGCAGCAATCAGTGCAAGCCTTTTTCTTTGCCCGGTAGACAAATTAGTCTCAGTGAATTTTCCATCCACATATTGAGTTTTTTTATCAAGTTCCATGAGTTTTATGAGATCATTCACCTTCTTAGTATCAACTTCACCGAAGCCGTACAGCCTGTCAAAAATGTGAAAATCAGCAAAGATAAGAGAAAACAACTCTCTATATGATGGATATATTGGTTTACTCAACACATCATCATCTAAATAAAGTGCCCCGCTCGAAGGATAATATAAACCTGACAGCAATTTAAGTAAAGTAGATTTCCCACATCCGTTCCCACCTACAAGGAACACAATTTCTCCGGATTTAATAGAGAGATCGATAGGACCCAGATGAAATAAGACCTTCTCATCCTTATCTTTGTAATTGAATGTTACCTTGTCAATTCGAATTTCCCGGAAGGATTCTATAGGCTGGAAGGGTGCTTGTTCCGTTTGAGGGATAATACCGCCCTCTTTATCTAATAGTTCTTCCAATTTGTATAAATTTCCCACAGCAACATTGGCCCTGGCAAGAACAGGTATTACCCCAACTACCATTTCTACCGGACCGATGATGAACAATACGGCCATTACTAGCTTGATAATTACTTCTGAATAAGTATCAACAAATATCGGTAATAAAAAAACGAGTATAGCAATGAGAATATAAAAGAAGGTCTGTGAATAAACAAAATCAGTGATGAAAGCTATCCCCGCCTTTACTTTTATTTTTTCCGTGGAATCGGAGATATCCTTAAAGTGAGTAAAAACATGATCGCTTTTACGTCTGTTAACTTTTAGCTCTTTAAAACCATCGACAATATGGGTTAATGATTCAAATAATTCTGTCTCTTTGTCAGTTATTCCCTGTAGCAGATGGTTCACTTCTTTTCGATACATTAAGTAAATAATGACTGCAGCAATAATAGCCCCAACGGTAATAAAAAAGGCCAGTTTTGATAACCAGGCAATATAAAAAAGACAAAAGACAAGTATGAGTGCGGATTGGCAGGAATTGATAATAAGAAGTGCCGACTGCGATATAAAATTAGTATCCTGATTTATCCTGGTATAGATATGAGATTTCTCAATATTCTCAAAAAACAAAAGCTCTGATTGGCGTATTTTATTTGTAATCCTGGTCCTGACTTTTTTGATAAGTCCTTCAATAACAATTGTAGCATGTTTGAGGGCATATCTTTTTCCCATAATAAATGATAACAGGGAGATAATGAAGAGGATAAGATATCTGAAACTACCTCCCTCACTATCACGGGAAACAGCTTTTGCCGCGAAAGTAATAATGGCAAGCAGGGAACCATTCGAAAGCCCTGAAGTACATGCCATAACAAGTATATCAATCCCTGAAGTGGTTTTCTCCTTTTTGTAAAAATCTATTATGTGCATTGAATATTAAGGGAGTTTATGTGAAGAGATTTTTTCGTAATAATATACGTAGACAAAAAAACCACGAAGCCTGAAGAACGAATAACCGCAAACGTATTTTTCCATTCTATCAAGGCGACAGGCCAAACAAGTGAGAAACTACCAGAATTCCTATATAAAATCAAGGATGAATGGCCATAGTTAGAATTTTCCTTGACTTTCATATAGGATATTATGTAGTACTTAAGTTTTGAGGAAGGTACTTTCTGCATAAAAACAGTGTCACTGAAATAATAGCTATTCACTTGTAATTAAAAGGTGCGACATGATTACGGTATATTGGGTGTTGTTAAGCATACTTATTGCTTTACTCGGCTCAAATAAAAAAATGGGTTTTTGGGGGCTTCTTTTCTGCTCCCTCTTCTTCTCTCCGGCAGTCGGTCTTGTTATCCTCCTCGCTTCTGCCAGAAAAAAATCTCCTTATAAAAAGTCATCTTATAATATTAAATAAACTACCCCGCAGCAAGCTACGGGGAATTTAACCCGTAGAGATTAAATTCAATCCTTTCGTCACACCAGTATCTTTTATTAAAGATACTTGATATTTCTTTTGATTTTATAACATACTCTTCCGGAGTCAAATACTTATTCCCTATTCTCGGTGCGTTCTTTATGGGGTTGGAGGCAACCTTTTCATAATCGTACTGTATGGCGTCTGTGTTAATGTTTTGCCATTTGAGAACGTCAAAGGTCTTCTCCTCCTCTGGTCTGCCTCCACCCATTCCGGTAATATCATAGAACTTGTCCTTCATCTGGTATAACTGAGGTAGGAAATGGGTGCGTAAAACCGATTTGGCTCTTGCCTCCTGGGATGCATCGAAGAATTCCAGTACTTCTTCCGGTTCGTTAATCCTGTGATGTATGAAGGTCTCTAAATTCTTCCCCACAGGCAATCACATTTTCACTATGAAAATCTATGTCGTCAAAGGCGTAGATGAGAGAGAGGAACATGCCGGATTTCTGAAAATACCGCGTTACTTCCTCTTTTATTTTCCATGGTGAGGTATTCGATGTACTCCACCCAGCCGTAAGAGCCACGGTTTATCACGTTTACTATCTTGAACGGCAGGATTGTTTCACCCCTGGAGTTCAGCCACGCATATAGCTCAAAATATTCTTTTTCCAGACCCATGCTTTTCGGTTTATAAACCAGTTTAAATCCCGTTTCACACGTAACGATAATTACGGTACGTCCGTCACAGTGAGGGTCTGAAAGACCGGGCTCTGCTTCGACAACTTTACCTGGGTGTGATATCCGGAAGGTATGTTGAATCTCCGGAAGATCGGCTTCAAGACGGATAAGAAATTCACTGACAAGGTCTACCCACTGATTGATCCTTACTGCCGTCATCCTGGCTAAGACGCAGTATTCCTTGAAAAGTTCGGACAAATCCTCCGAGACCATTTTTTCACAAATCCCAGATACTGTACCCTGGATTCACTGCCTGAATACATTTCGTCCTGTGGAGTACCGTGAAGCTGCCTCATGGCAAGGAATGTTCCAAATCCCACTTAAAATACCCGCGAACTTATCTCAGAAAGTCTCTGTAAAAGAAACTGTTCAAAGGCGTGATGGGCCTTGTCTGAGAGCAGATCATATCGGCTGCCTGTGACGGCAATCATTTTTTCTCTCGCAAGGTGAATACACGGCAGCAGTATCTCTTCAAAGGGTATAGGTTTGTCTTTTTTCAGGAAGGAATATTTCTCGTAATCCAGATTGTCCAGATCGACAATCGGAAAATCTTTAGCCTATTCTAAAATTTCATTGAGCAGTTTCGTCCATTCAGGTAAGGATGCCTGCCCGTCCATTTGTACGTTAGCAAGCAGGTGGCGTACCGCATCTAAGTCAAAAACCGGAAAATTTCAGGCGATTTGCAAGAAGCTCTTCGTCTCCTTCAGCCACTACCTTGCGCCATTCCTCTAGCCGGGCCTCTATTTTCTTATCTATTCTCGCGTTTGTTGAATGTGATGGAGTAAAGCCGCCTTCAAGGCGCTCCAGAAGAGAACTACCCTGTTCTACGATTTTTAGCAGCTCTTTATGTGTAAGTATCATTTGTTTAATGGAATGGTAAGACGCTCGTAATCAACGCTTTTTATTGCATGGATATTTAAACATAAAATATGCAAATTGCAAGGTGTTAAAATGCCTTTTGTGCGTAATTTTATCTACTCTTTATACTCACTTTATCGGTGCAATATTACATCCACATCATCGCACAAATTACCATATTCTATCTTACGTTGTTTATAGAAATCCATTTAATGTAACGCTTGCAAACCCTTAGTTAACAAGGTAAAATGCAGTACTGATTCAGATCTAATAATGGAGATTTATATCATTTATTTTCTGTTTTAAAGATTTACCATATAGAAGATAAGCACTTATCTATGACTACAGTATATAACAGCATTTATAGATCGAAAAATACTCAATTCCCCTCAGGGAAAAAACAGTCTCAAAGACAAAGGATCAACCTGATTTGTCTTCCTTTTACCGGTGCATCTATTTATTCTTACAGAGATATTACAACAAACATTGCTGATTTCATCAATATCATTCCTGTGGAGCTGCCGGGAAGAGGAAAAAGAATTTCAGAACCTCTGATATCAGACATTTACCGTATGACTGATGACATCTTTCATCAAATAAAAATGCACACCAACATACCATACGCTTTTTACGGTCACAGCCTGGGAACATTACTGGGATTTCTCCTGGTAAAACGTATCTTGAACGAGAATTTGCCACAACCGCTACATCTTTTCTTTAGCGGAAGAGGAGGACCTTCCGTACAGGACAAAGATAAACACATTCACGCTCTCCCGAAAAAGGAATTTATAAAAAAGCTGCATGAGTATGAGGGATCACCCCAGGAAATCC
>JABHIW010000060.1 GCA_018670825.1 Candidatus Scalindua sp.
ACAGAGGTGGTATGTCTCGGTTCAGACAGAAAACCAGATTTTGAAGTTTTTTCAAATTGTTGCTAATTGGAAAGGTAAAAAGACTGATAATCGGATTAGGAGGAGTCTTTAAAGCTTCATTTCCGTACAGAAACTAATTAAATATAATGCTGTCAGGCTGTACCAATTTGAGACGGTAATTTAATCTCCTTCTGATAAGTTGAGTCATAGTTGGATAATGTTAATTATATTTATTCCGTAACGCTACAGAGATGTTTCTTGTACCACATTGATATGTCAGTGCTTATGGTGGCCAAAGAAAAAATTTATTGTGTTTTTTTACTTTGGCATGTGAGATGCGATTGAGTAATGGCGTTTATGGTAATGTTGAAATAAGGTTGATCCATAACTATTAAAAAATTGACATTAATCACAATGCAAGATTTTGCCAACTACCTGGAGGGTGGTCTAGAATTTGAACTTCAGGTACTCTGTTTTAGGGCAAGTATATTCATGCAATCACTAATACATGAAAGGCCTCAATATGAAATTTGAGAGGAGAAAAACGGATATAAGAGGGAATTATGAGGGGATCGATAGAATAGAGGAGGACAGAAGAATACAAAAGAGAAACTTCATCAGTAGGTGGTTTATAATAAACAAGAATGAACTCTCATTTTATCTTCTTATTCTGATAGTCTGTGTAGTGGTTGCCGTAATTTATAGTTTCTCAGGTTCTTCAACTAGTAATTTAGATCCTGAAAACAGAAATTATGTGTCAGCGTCTTTCGAAAAATACGAAGATTTAGAGCAAAGACGGGAGCAAACAGAGAAAAAATAATTTGAAATTAAAATTGAATCTATAAGATCATGTCTTAATATTCTGATTAAAAGTTTTGTGAATTAAAACCTTATTCATTAATTGATTTACCGCCTGAAATACTTCTTCGGGTAAGATTGTAGTTAGACATTCCGGATCAGAGCAGGCCCTGTCCCTGCACGGACTGCACGGTAAGTCTTTGCTTATTACTGCTGCATTTTCATTGTATGGTCCATAGAGCATCGGGTCCTTGGGTCCAAAGATTGCAACAGTAGGAATACAGAGGGTAGACGCAATGTGCAATGGCCCGGTATCCCCCCCAATATAAAGGTCAGCACGACGCATCAATTCTATGAGTTGCTTTATCGTTGTATTGCAAGACACTAATGCTTTTTGCTTCATATACGCGACAATCTCGTTTACAATTTCAAGCTCACCCGGTCCCCAGCTAAAAATCACGTTGACATCATGCTTTTCCAGAATCATATCGACAAGCTTGGCATAATTGAGTGTAGACCATCGTTTGTATGAACCGTATTCACTTGTGCAGGGATTTACAATAATTAATGGAACTGAACGGTTGTTATTTTCGTCAATGAAGTGAGAAATATATTCCTGGTCCGGCCTGGATACAGGGAACTCCGGATTTTGAAATTTGGCGTTAAATCCTATTCCTTTAAGCAATGAAAGGTTCTTATCTATCCTGTGTTCTCTTTTGTTCTGAGGATATACTCTATACTTGGTAAACAGATAGTTGAACTCTTTAGAAAAACCTTTTCCAAATCCAACCCTGTTTTTTGTACCTGTTAACAGGTCCATTATTCCGCTCTTAAGGTTGCCTTGAAAGTCCAGGACAAGGTCGTAGCGTTCTCTGCGCAGTCTCCTATAAAACGATAGAATATCAGATAATGTTCTGACGGTCTTTTTAGCTTTCAGAATTTCACGTTGCCATTTCTTCCTGGGAAACACGATTATGTCATCAATGTCAGGAAGACCGGATAAAATCGCACTCGCTTTATCTTCTACTAACCAGGAAATCCTGGATTTTGGAAAGTTAGACCGTAAACATCTTAATGCGGGTAGAACATCCACTACATCTCCTATAGCACTAAGCCGAATTATCAATATCCTTTCGGGATTTTTTATCACCTTCATACCATAAAGATTCGGAAGAAATTTATCCGATGAAATTCAAAATATTACGCATTATTGATTTCCTTCAGACAAGAGTTCTTCATAAACTTTTTCAACTTGTATTGCCTGCGTATCCAAAGAAAATTTTTCCCGGGCTTTATTTAATGATGCTTCTGCCAGTTTATTTCTTAAGTTTTCGTCCCGGCTTAGCTTTAGAAAAGCTTCAGCCATATTTTCTGGCGTATCTTCAACTACTAATCCATTAATATCGTTGTCAACAATTTCCGGTAACATTCCTCTGTTCGCTGCTATAACAGGTTTTCCCATTGCCATAACCTCTCTGACGGCACGACAAGAACCATCTGATCCCGGTACTAGAAATACATCAATATCCATACATGACACGACATCTACATAATCCTCGATTCTGTATCCGGTATGGATCACAACATCCTCTAATCCCATTGCCCTTGTTGGGTCTGTCAATAGTTGTTTCTCCTTAGTTCCTCGTCCTATTACAAGCAATCGTATTCTGGGGTCCTCCTGTGATGCAATTTTAATTGCCCTGAGAAGCTCGTTAAACCTGCGATGTGGCTGGATTCTGGCGATAATTCCCACAACAATATCATCATCTCTTATGCCTAATTTCTCTCTACTGCCGGAGTTTGAACTTTCTGGACTAAAACGCTGGCAATCAATGGCAGCATCTATCTTAATAACCTTATCTTGAATCAGATTATAATTTTTTATATCTGCCTGCCTCGCTTGCTCAGACACGGTAATTAATTTGTCTGTAAGTTTTGATAAGCATATTTTATTTCTCAATCCTTTTTTAAGCGTGACACCATCATGACTGGTGCGGACAATAGGCAATGGTTTTATTGCTCTTCTGGCGGCAATCCCACCTACCAAATGGTCATAATTACGATGAACATGGATAATATCAAATGTCTCGGAATTAATGAATTTTGTCAGCATTCTAACATCATTAATGGCCTTAAAGAACCTGAAATGTTTGGTTAAGTTAAATCTTGTAATGGGTGAAAGACCACGTTCAGAGGCGTATTTATCAACAGATTCCGAATTGGGTGAAAGCATTAATGCCTCATCTGCCTTTCCACAAGCAAATGTTATGTCATGACCACGTTTCTTCAAGGTTTCACACAAACTGAGTGCGGGCTCTGCCGGGCCTGTCCATTTCCAGTCACTATAGAGATGAAATATTTTCATGTTGTCTTTAATTATACTTTAGTGGAAAAATTTAATATTATGTGTTATGGAACACTTTGGAAGTTTTCAACATAAATGAAAAGAAGGGACAAGTTTATCACATGAAACAGAGAAACTCAAGTAACATGTTATTTGCGGTAAAACGCTATGTAATAGGTTGTTTTGGTGCGTAAAATTGAAAAACTCTGGTCCGTACTAGAAATAAAGAAAATGG
This sequence comes from Candidatus Scalindua sp., assembly GCA_018670825.1. GTDB lineage: Bacteria > Planctomycetota > Brocadiia > Brocadiales > Scalinduaceae > Scalindua. The sequence goes on from JABHIW010000060.1 coordinate 3,378, forward strand.
GTATCCAATCTAACTATCCATCAGGATTTAATATTACCTTGCTATTATTACAGAAACTCGTGTATTCACATGGTTTATGTGGGTTCGTGTGTAAGTCTCAGATACGAAATAAGTTGTCATAAATTTAAATAAATACAGATAAATTTATAAACGCCAAGGTACCAAGTGGTTATGGTCTAACGGTATAAGCTAAGTGGATACTCCTGTTAAGAAATTTTCCTATATGCATAGAATGTATTTTGTTAAAATGGCAAAAATTTAATCAGATATTATTTTCAGGTAGAATTCTATTGTTTGTCTCAACTAATAGAATTAAAACACCGGAAATCTAATAACCAACTTTTAGACAAAACAAATACGTATGAAGGTGCTTTTAATATATCCTAACATCAACTCACAGGTTGGTTTTAATTTTGGAGTTGTCTTTATTTCTGCCGTATTAAAGAAACATGGACACAAAACAAAGCTGATCAATCTGAACGAAAAGCTGGATAATCTGCCTGATGACAAAGAAATTCAAAGGATAATTGAAGAATACAATCCACAACTGATAGGTTTCTCTGCTGTTACCACGCAATACCAACATGCATTGAAAATAGCAAAATTTATTAAGAGCTTTTGTGATATACCAATTGCCTGTGGTGGTGTTCATTCTACTATGGTCCCAGAGGAGGTTATAGAAGAAGAGTGTTTTAATTATGTCTGTGTTGGTGAATGCGAAGAAGCGGTACTGGAATTAGCTGACAAAATCGAGCAAGGCGCTGATACTACTCGTATCGGCAATGTCTGGACTAAGAGTAATGGGAAAGTTATTTCTAATAACGTCAGGGCCTTACCGAAATTGACCGATTTGCCAAGAAAAGACTATGAAATCTTTGACTTTCAGAAGATGATTGATTCCGAAGGTGGTTGGGTCCGTATGATGACCTCCAGAGGCTGTCCATTCAAATGTACATACTGCTTTAACCACTCTATTGTAGAACGTTATAAAGATGAAACTGGTAGCAGCACAAAAGATCTGAATTATATTAGACGGCATTCAGTTGATGACATAATTGATGAAATTGAGTATTTATTAAATACATATAATAATATTACAACATTTATATTTGATGATGATGTATTCACTTCCAGCAAGTCCTATCTAAAGGAGTTTTGTGAAAAGTATGAAAAGGCAGTAAAGGTACCTTTCGTCGCCAATGCGCATATCAGAGCATTTGATGACGAAAGAGCAAAAATGCTGAAGGACGCGGGATGTATGATTATTAAGTTTGGATTGGAGAGTGGAAGCGAAAGGATCAGGAAAGAAATACTCAAGCGCCCAATGACTAATGAAGACATAATCCGCGCGTTCGAAAGTGCCCATAAATACGATCTTCACACTTCCGCATTCGTTATGTTTGGGCTTCCGCATGAGACTAGGGAAGAAATTCTTGAAACGGTAAAGTTGCTCGGCACAATAAAACCCGGTCGCTTCAGATGGTCAATTTTTTATCCATTCCCCAGGACGGTAGCTTATGAAATAAGCAAAAAAGGTAATTTTATTAATTTTGATAAGATGAATGCCCTTGACAACTTTACAGATGACACTTGTCTGGATTTTGGTGAGGAGCACAATCTCTTTATCCAAAAAATGCAACGGACACTCCCTTGGTATGTAAACATGTATTGTAATGATTCGTCAAAGGAAATGTACTCAATATTAATAAATATGATTGAGAAGATTCCGTCTGATGTATGGGAAAATATAAAGGATTTTACCATGCCATTTGACAAAGAGATTTCAAAGCAATTAAAACAGGCGAATGTGGAGCATTACGCGATCAAATATAACTCTTTTACCGCGGTCAATTCAAAATGGGACAGATGATTAAGGCAAACAAGATTCTTGTCAGATCTCCCAATTGGGTTGGTGATG
>JABHIW010000091.1 GCA_018670825.1 Candidatus Scalindua sp.
ACTCCTATTATCTGCTTTATAAGCAAATTCGGATTGGCTTGAGTATCAAATGTGTTTCAACGAAAGATGGCACTGTTTTTTTTGAAGGTGAGCAGGTAAGGCATGATAATGATATCCGTGTAGCAACAAATCCTTTTGATTTTGTAATTGCTTCTTTTCAGAATTCTATGAGCATGAGAGACGTTTATGCGGCAAGGGCGAGTGAGGAAGTAGTCCGTGAGTTGGTTATAAGGATCCCTATTGTTAATTCATTTATTGAAGAGGAAGAACAACGTATCAAAGCAAGGATCAGAGAAAAACTGCCAATTCTTCCAACCATGGATGCAAAAGTGTCTGATAAAGACAATGATGGTGGAGACGCTGTTTCTCCGCCTATTCCGAACAGAACCGAATCACGAGCACAAGCGGAACCTTCCGACCCTCCTCTTCAAACAGAGGATTTTTCAGCAGGTTCCTGAACCGGCGCGACTAAGGTATTGCAAGATTCACTGCTTAACAATCTACCAACAGTTAGTACATTCCAAGATTTCACAACATCTATCCTTTCACTCTCTGTCTGCTTTTGTCAAAGTAGGTTTAACGTATCAAGTAGCGTAAATTGGCTAATATTTTCTTTTCTTAAGACTCAAGATTTCATTGAAAGGATGGTAGACAGGGGTTATAATAAGCCGCTAAAAGTTGCCTACTACCGGTATAAATATGTCACCATAAACGAAATTCATTCAAAATTAACCGGAAAACACGGGATGACCAACCAAGAGAAACACACTGGCCATATTTGGACAAAAGAGAGCTGTCTTAAGTAAGAATTGTTTTCTTGCGCCTTTTAATTATTTTTTCTAATAATAAATTGCTAAATGCTATTAAATATCCTCGCTATTGGCGACATTGTAGGACAACCCGGAAGAAAGGTTTTAGAAAAAAAACTTAATAATTTCATCAAGGAACACAATATCGATTTCTGCATAGCAAATGCAGAAAATGCGGCAGGAGGCTCAGGAATAACTGTTGATATTGCGAAGAAGCTGTTCTCTTACGGTGTAAACGCAATAACAATGGGTGATCATGTCTGGAAAAGAAAAGAAATTTACGATTCTTTAAACTCTGAACAAAGAATACTCAGGCCGGCAAATTACTCACCATTGGCCCATGGCAGAGGTTATGTTGCTATAAGAACGAAAGGAGATTATGTCGTTGGTATAATCAATCTTTTGGGACGGACTTTCATGAAACCTATAGACTGTCCGTTCAGAGCGGCGGATACCGCGGTAGAAGAACTTTCAAAACAGACAAACATTATAGTCGTAGACTTGCATGCCGAAGCAACTTCTGAGAAAATAGCAATGGGATGGTATTTAGACGGTAGAGTAAGCGCCGTTGTTGGCACTCATACGCACGTACAGACCTCTGATGAGAAGATATTGCCGAAAGGGACAGGATACATTACAGATTTGGGCATGACAGGTCCACACGAGTCAATAATAGGAAGAAATATTGATCGTGTATTAAAATCAATTGTAACCCAGGTACCAACCCGCTATGATATAGCCGAAAAAGACCTCCATATCGAAGGTGTAGTCATAACCGTAGACAAGGAAACGGGTAAAGCAGAAAAAATAAGAAGAATCAGAGTAACGGAACACGACAATTACTAAATTCTCTATTAATTAATTTCGCATAAGCAAACAATTAAAATATAAACATGCTTGATAGTTTTCTGAATATTAAAACAAATCAAGAATCATTGGAATATTTTCCTGAAGAAATAAACGAGAAATTTTTTACCGTTTCTGAAATCACCAGGGAAATCAGGACTTCCCTGGAACACAAATTGTCTAATGTATGTGTAATAGGTGAAATATCCAATGTCAGAAAACCAGGCTCCGGACATGTTTATTTAACACTTAAAGACAAAAATGCCCAATTGCAGGCAGTTGTTTTCAGAAATACTGCAAGCAGGACTAAGTTTGAACTAAAAGATGGAATAGAAGTCGTATCTTTTGGTTCAATTACCGTTTATGAACCACGAGGACAGTACCAACTCATAATTAACAAAATAGAACCAAAGGGAATAGGTGCCCTACAACTTGCTTTTCAGCAACTGAAAGAAAAGCTGGAAAAAGAGGGACTGTTCGACCATGCTCATAAAAAAACTATCCCATTCATACCTCAGAAAATTGGAATAGTGACGTCACCTACCGGAGCAGCAATCAAAGACATTCTAAACATCATCGAACGTCGTTTTGCTAACGTTGAAATACTCATTTACCCGGTAAGGGTCCAGGGGGAAGGTGCGGCACAGGAAATTGCTGAGGCGATATCAGAACTAAATAAGTTATCAGACATAGATGTAATTATATCAGGCAGAGGTGGTGGAAGCCTGGAAGACCTGTGGGCATTTAATGAAGAAATTGTTGCGAGAAGTATATATAACTCCAGAATACCCATTATTTCCGCAGTTGGACATGAAATTGATGTAACAATAGCTGATCTTGTGGCAGACAAAAGGGCCCTGACCCCCTCCGAAGCAGGAGAGTTGGTTGTTCCCCGAAAAGATTTGCTGGTCGAGAAAATAGAAAAATTTAAAGCAAGGCTCTTGCAATCTCTGACCGGTAAGTTAAGATTATCAAAAGAAAAGCTCGTTAGAATTGCAAATAGCTACGCCATGAGGCAACCATTTGACAGACTCAACAGATGGCAGCAGAAGCTGGACGAATTTACACAGAGACTTAATTTAAATATAACACATGCGTTATACGCTGAACGGGAAAAGTTATCAGGTATTGCGGGTAAGCTGGAAAGCCTGAGCCCTTTGAACGTTTTGAAAAGAGGTTATACCATTACCACCAGGCTGGAAGACAATAAATCTCTTCGAGATATAAAGAATTTAAGCAAAGGGGGCAAGATTAAAACAAATCTATCCAAAGGTAGTGTTATTTCCGAAATCCTTTCTATTGAAAAGCGTTAATTTATGAAGAAACCCGATTTTGAAACATCATTAGAAGAACTTGAAGAAATAGTGGGACAGCTTGAAACAAATGACCTGACTTTAGATGAAACACTTGCAAAATACGAAAGTGGTATTAAAATATACAGACAGTGCAATCTGATTTTAGAAAAGGCAGAAAAAAAGATTAATATCTTATTAAAAAACTCAATTGGAGAAAATCGTACAGAAAAATTTAATCTGAAAAAAACGACTAATACAGGATCCTCCTCTATTGAAGAATAATAGTAAGCAATGTAAATTAGCTATTAATATACTAATATAAGTTTCAGGAAAAAAATTGTCAGAAAAAATACTAGAAAAAATTGACTCCCCAAAGGACTTAGAAAAACTGAACAACGGAGATTTGGCGGTGTTGGCACAGGAAATAAGGGATGAAATAATTGATGTTGTTTCTACAAATCCTGGTCATCTGGCATCAAATCTGGGGGTAGTTGAACTTACAATTGCTCTGCACCGTTCGTTCGACTTCCTCAGGGATAAGTTAGTTTGGGATGTTGGACATCAAACGTATGTGCATAAATTACTGACAGGGAGGAGAAAGGCATTTCCTACTCTAAGACAATATAAAGGGCTAAGCGGTTTTCCTGATACAAAGGAAAGTAAATATGATCCATTCATTTGTGGTCATAGCGGACATGCAATCTCTGCTGCTCTTGGAATTGCTTGTGCCGATAAAATTAATGGCATTGAAGATAGAAAGGTTATCGCCATTGTTGGAGACGCCGCAATCGCTGCGGGAATGTCACTTGAGGCACTTAACCATGCCGGACATTTAAAGAGAAACCTGATCGTAATCCTTAATGATAATAAAATGGCAATCTCCGGCACAGTAGGAGCGATAGCAAAACATTTAAACAAAATCAGGACCTCACCTCTTTACACCGATTTCAAAAAAGAAGTCCGTCATGTATTGCATTCATTACCTATCGTTGGCAAACGAATGGAACATTCATTTGAACACATTGTTGAGGCACTAAAACGGGAAATCACTCCGGGACAGATTTTCGTGGATCTGGGGTTTGACTACTTTGGCCCAATTGACGGTCATAGTATTGAAACGCTAACCGATATTTTTCATAATATTAAAAACGTAGAAGGCCCTATATTACTTCATGTAATCACCGAAAAAGGCAAAGGCTTTCACCCCGCTTCAGAAAATCCGGCCCGTTATCACAGCGCTGGTAATTACCAGATGCAAAACGGGAAAATGAAGGAAAAGCCGAAGGACCCAAAACAAATCGGTTATACAAAAGTATTTGGTGATACTATTGTAGAACTCGCTGAGTCTAACAAAAATATCGTGGCAATCACTGCCGCGATGCCAGATGGAACAGGCCTTGACGCATTTGGTAAAAAATTCCCGGACAGGTATATTGATGTGGGAATTTGTGAACAACACGCCATTGGGATGGCAAATGGATTAGTATCAGCAGGGATTAAACCTGTGGTGGCAATATATTCAACATTCCTACAACGCGCATATGATCAGGTTTTTCATGATATGTGCTTACAAAAAAATGGTATTTTGCTTGCGCTGGATAGGGCTGGAATTGTCGGAAGTGACGGTCCGACTCATAATGGAGTCTTTGACATCGCTTACCTGAGACATTTACCGGAAATTACTTTAATGGCACCAAAAGACGGCGCTGAATTAAGGGCGATGTTACATATGGTGGTACAGCTCAAGACACCGGCTGCTATACGATACCCAAGAGCAAATATACCGGAAGATAGCCTCGATAAAGATTGTGGACCAATTGAAAAAGGAAAAGGTGAAATCTTAAGAGACGGTCAAGATGGGGTAATAATTGCATATGGTGCAATGGTATATCCATCCTTGGAATGCGCACGTATGCTTATGGAGAAAGGGATTGATATCACCGTCGTGAATGCCCGTTTTGTCAAGCCCCTTGACGAAGA